>JBBSXE010000056.1:0-7442 GCA_038045925.1 Nanobdellota archaeon | reverse complement strand
AATCGTAGTCAAGGCTGGTTGGAGGTTCTGTAATAAATGAGCGAGAGCCGGTAGCATACTTCTATCGAGCACAAGGTCTATTTAATAATTGCGAGGGAATATCTCCAAGAAATTCGTAGTTAAGGGCAATTGGGCGTTATTTGTAATCGGTGGTTCGGCGTATGTGTGGTGGATGAGATGGTTGGTAGATCGTGTCGGGAGATTCATCTGCTTTGATCTCAAGCGAAGAAGGTTCCTGCTCGAAGAAAAAGCGAATATCTTTTTCAAGAACAATCCACGTCGCATAAAGAGTAAGAAAAACGCCAGCAAGCGGTCCTGCGACGCCGATAAACCGTTCTCCTAAAGAATATTTTCTCAAGCGAGGAATGTCAGTATCTTGCATCGTCAATGAAAATCATGCGTAGCTATAAAAGTTTCGATTATGCTCTTTGTAGTCTTCAGAGGTGTTCATAATAAGAAATGCGGCAGGATAATAATCTAAACATTTATAGAGACGTGCATAAAAAAATACATAAGTGAGGATATATGAAACATGCTTCAACAATTTGCGCGAGAAAGAAGTCCTTCGAGCTCTAAAGAAAGTAAAAGAATATTCACAATAAACCTATGATGGTCTGTTGATCAAGATGACAAAAATATTCATGAAATCAAGAGAAAAAAACCAATATGATGAGTTCTTACACAGCATTCAACAGCAAAAGATGAAAGAACTATGGGATAATAAAGAGGACGAAGATTGGAAACATGTTTAAGTTTTGAGATAGTGCCATACGAGCACCAAACGATTTCTTCTTTTCAAAAGTTTTTTCTAGAAACATTTATATACAAGGCATATATACGATTTGGTATACACAATGGCAGATATATTTGAAAACGCCCTCTGGTGCGAAAACTGCGAGAGAAAAACAGAACGTCAGCATATAGTCAAAGACGGCTTTCAACTACGGATATGGAAATGTCTTAAATGCCGACAAGAATGGATTCATCCTGCGGATCAACAAGACTATGAAAACTTTAAGCGATTGCACCATAAAACGTTTGAAGTAAAACTCCGATTAGTCGGCAATTCCTACACTGTTTCTATTCCAAGAGAAATTATTGATTTTGAAGAAGAAATGCAGCGAGAAATGAAAGAAATGAACAAAATTATTCGCATGTCACTTGAAGAACCAGAAAAATTAAGCCTCTATTTTTCAGAGCGATTGCAAAAACTTATTAAAGGAGAACCATGAACGGGAGCAAAGATATGGTAAAGCCGCAGGAAGTTCAACTAAAAGTGCAGGAAGCGCTTCAGGAAGAAGCGTACAAAGGTATTGTTCGCATCGATGCGCAAACCATGCGCGTGATTGATGTGAAAGCGGGCGATATCATTGAGATTGAAGGCAGCAGAAAAACTGTCGGCATTGTTGATCGCGCGTATCCTTCTGATATTGGGCAAAGCATCATCCGCATGGATGGAATTCTGAGAAGAAACGCAAAAACCGGTATTGGAGAAGTTATTGTCGTCAGAAAAGTAGAGGTGCGAGAAGCGAAATCCCTTACCATCGCGCCTGCGCAGCAAGGAGTTATGATTCAGGCAAATCCGAATTTTTTTAAGCAGGGATTGTTAGGAAGAGCGGTTGTCAAGGGAGATATTCTTTCGCTTGGAGGAGCGCGGCGCAGAAGAAGAACATTATCAGGATCTCCATTTGAGGATATTTTTAACATGTTTCCAGAAGAATTGTTTTTTGGGAATTTCGGCAGCCTCAAGTTTATTGTCGCGGATGCAAATCCAAAAAGCGCGGTCATCATTACAGAGCAGACAGAAGTCCATGTCTCTGCGAAAACTGTTGAAGTGACTGATGAAAAATCAATTGATGTTTCTTATGAAGACATTGGCGGATTGGAAGAGGAAGTGAAGAAAGTCCGTGAGCTTGTTGAACTTCCGCTGAAGAATCCGGAAATTTTTGAGTGCTTAGGTATTGAACCGCCAAAAGGAGTTCTTCTCCATGGTCCTCCAGGAACAGGAAAAACATTGTTAGCAAAAGCGGTCGCGAATGAGTGTGACGCGAATTTTATTCTAGTCAATGGTCCGGAATTAACATCAAAATTTTATGGAGAAACAGAAAAACGTATCAGAAACTTATTTGAAGAAGCTGAAAAAAACGCGCCATCAATTATTTTTATAGATGAAATAGATGCTATTGCTCCAAAGCGTGAAGAAACCTATGGCGAGGTAGAAAGAAGAATGGTGAGCCAGTTGCTTTCCGTTATGGATGGATTGAGATCTCGTGGAAAAGTTGTTGTGATTGGCGCGACCAACAGGCCAAACGCTCTTGATCCAGCGTTGCGTCGTCCTGGTCGATTTGATCGAGAAATCAGCATTGGTGTTCCAAACAAAGCGGGTCGTTTAAATATTCTCAAAATTCACACGAGAAACATGCCATTGCTCGGCACCGTGCATCCAGAAATAATCGCGAAAGAAATTATCTCGCAAATCGAAAATGAAATCAAGGAAAATAAAACAGAAGCGCAGTCAGGCGAAGGAAAATCAAAAAAAACAGGTGAAAATCAGGCCGTTGATCGAGTTTTAAATAAAACAAGTCTTGCAAAAATTCAAAAACTTGAAAATATTTTGAAGGCGTTAACGACAAAAGAAAGAGTCAAAGACATCGCGACGTTTCTTATTTCTGCGGAAGAAAAAATAATAAAAGCTGAAAATGCAAGCGCGATTTCGTTTATTGATGAAAAAAAGAAAGAAAAACTATCTGATGAACTGTACGAACACATGCTCTATCTTCTTGAAAATAAGATCATCATCCCAGACCTCTACGAACGTGTGCGGGAAAAAGGTGTAAAGCGAGATCTTGAAAAGCTTGCGGAAGTGACACATGGTTTCGTTGGCGCGGATCTTGAAGCGTTGTGCAAGGAAGCCGCGATGGTGGTTATTCGAAGAGTGCTCGATAATTTAAAATTAAAAAAAGATGAAAGCATCCCTCAGGAAGTATTGAAAGGTCTCCGCGTGACACACGATGACTTCAGAATGGCGTTGAAATTCGTTCATCCATCTGCGCTCCGTGAAGTGTTTGTTGAAGCGCCAAATGTCAAGTGGAACGATATTGGAGGGTTATTGGAATTGAAACAGCAGCTGAAAGAAGCGGTCGAGTGGCCATTAAAAAACCCAGAGATGTTTATCCGTCTGGGAATCAAGCCTCCAAAAGGTATTCTGATGTACGGTCCTCCAGGAACAGGAAAAACGTTGCTCGCGAAAGCGGTCGCGAATGAATCAGAAGCGAACTTCATATTAGTCAAAGGTCCAGAATTATTAAACAAATTTGTAGGAGAATCTGAAAAAGGAGTGAGAAAAATATTTGAGAAAGCGCGGCAAACAGCTCCAACAATTATCTTCTTCGATGAACTCGATGCGCTTGTTCCTATTCGCGGTATTGATATTGGTTCGCAAGTGACTGAACGTGTCGTGAATGCGATGCTTGCGGAGATGGATGGCCTTGAAGAATTGACGGATGTTGTCGTGATTGGCGCGACCAACAGGCCTGATTTGATTGATCCAAGTTTGCTCCGTCCAGGTCGCTTTGACCGCATTATTTCAACAGGATTGCCGGACAAAGAATCAAGAAAATCGATTTTTGATATTCACACAAGAAGCATGCCTCTTACAAAAGATGTTGACGTCGACATCCTTGTTGAAAAAACAGAGAATTTTACAGGCGCGGACATTGCGGGCCTCTGCAGAGAAGCCGCGATTCTCGCGCTCAGAAAAAACAAAGAGGCGAAAGAAGTGACGATGGGAGACTTCGAAGAAGTGCTGAAGAAAGCCCAGCCGTCCTTGCGAGAGGAAGACCTCAAGCGCTACAATGATGTTGAAGAAAAATACATCAAAAAAGCGCGGGCAAATAAAATTACGCCGACGCCGAGTTATCTCGGTTAAAGAATTTTCGATTCTCGGAGTGCTTTATCAATAGATGGTTCTACAAGAGAAAGATCTATATCTCGATAGCCTTTGGAGATCCTTAAATGGAGTTCTACATTTACTTTTTGCAGAATTTTTTGCCCGACATAAGTGCTATCGCTTTCAGGAAGAGAAGATTGCAGAGGATGTATCTTTGCTCTATATTTTTTTGCCAGAGCAAGACTCGTTATTGATTCTTTATGATAACGGTGTGTTAATGTATCATCATTGATTGATTGTTCTAAAATTTGATGGAGAATAGCGTTGGAGAGATTTCCTATAAATAAAGTAATGAACTTGTTTCTATTCTGAACCATGCTGCGCGCCTCGTAAGATAGTTTGAAATAGCTGATCATAGATTTTTCTATAGACGATAAGAAAAGCCTTTTTGTCCGAGAGATTATCTTTGAGTTGTTGAATAGTTTTAAGATTAAAAGAAGCACAAAGAGATTTGTCAACCTGTTCTTTAGTGATTTTTTTTGATTGAAGAAATAACCGTATGGCGAGCATATTTCTAGCAAGAGCATATTTCTGGTTTCCTGTAAGAGCATCAAAATTTAAGAGAATGACTTTGCTCTGAAGAAGATGCAAGTCGAGAAGTTTATAATCAATCTTTCTTTTGGCATAATAAAGAAATCTTTTCTTAGCGACACATTTACTCAACATCATCTGGTACAAAGGATCAGTAGCAAGTCCGCGAAGGAGAGTTTTTGTAGTAAGAACGAGCAAGTCAAGATGAACGCGTAAATGCAGCATGACATTATGTTTAATAACACTAATAGGTACTTTGTTTTCAGTAATAAGAAGTATATCAACATCATTAAAAGAGAAGCCTGATTCAAGAAAAGATCCTACAAAAAGAATGTTCTCATATTTGGGAACAACGCTGTCTACAATCGCAACAATCTGATCCATAAGTTGTAGTTTTAGAGGCTCAAGAACGGGCACGTGATAAAAATGATAGGGAGTCGTCTCTTGTTTTGTTTCTAGAGGCTGTATAAGAACATAACTGCCAATACGCAGTCCAGGTCTATTTTTAGGAATATATATCTGGTCCATTCTGCTTCCTTTGCTGATTTTAGCGACTAGCTCCATAGTGCGTAAAAGTACGTAATACTATAAAAGGCTTTTGTTTTTAGAAGGTAAAGTTTGTTTCCGGGATCATGTATGTTCCAGATATTTTTTGGTAACCGAACAATGAAATTACTTCGAAAATCAAACAGGAAAAAGTTCAAAAGAAAAATAAATCAATGGAAAGAGGACTACACCCAAAAAGAAGTCACGTTCGACCAGATTTAAGCTTCTTTTTATGGCTGGTATGGCTACGCAAAACAAGCAGACATAACTATCGGAAAAAAATAGCGGAAAGATTGCGAAAAGACTATCCCAATGAATAAACTAATTTTTTTATTTTGTCAAAACGCCACGCCCCACAGATAGGGTATGTTCTTTCTGGCTCACCAGTCCACCAGTTCGCTCAACAAGTTCAGGATATTGGTGAATCACTCCTTCTTTTTCAAGATAGGCTAAAATAAACTTCGCATTCGGCAGATGATTGACCCAGCGCAGACAAAACGGTAACGTTTGATATTCTTTCTGAATAAACTGAATCATCTTTCGCGCGCTATCAAGACGCACAGGTTTCAAATGTACCAATCCATAAATGCCAGAGGGTTTTCCATCTTTAACTTTTCCTTCGCCTGTTGTTGCAAACGGTTCAATCGCGATTTTCTGTCCTTCAACGAGTTTCGTTTGATCGCCGTTATTGTAATTCGGAATGGAAGGAGCATCATGCACAATCCACTGACCAACACCATGTCCAGAAAGATTCGTAATAGGATTGAATCCAGCTCCTCGAATCACCTCAGAAATTGCAGCGCCAATCTGGCAGAGTTTTACTCCTGGCTTCACCACATCAATGGCTGCTTGCAGAGCATCTTCCGCAGCTTTAATGAGTTTGAGATTTTTGTTACTTCCGACTTCAACCGTAATTTCTGTGTCAGTCACATAACCATCAACATGTGCCCCTAAATCAAGCTTCACAATGTCTCCTTTTTGGAGTTTGAGCGGATCATGCGGATGCGGGGAAACATGCGCTGCCATTTGATTAAGGGAAATATCAACAGGAAAGGAAGGTTTTCCCCCTAACTGTCGAATTTTCTGTTCTACTTTTTCAACAATGTCTAATGCAGAAGCGCCGATAACACAGAGCTCTCTCCCATAGTCTCGTGCCTGCGCACTAATATTTCCTGCTTTTTGCCAAACATCTATTGTTGTTTTCATTGTTTTTTGACTTCTTTACACAATTTAAATATGCTTTTAAAGAATGTTTTTGCATGTTCCATGCTTTCTTGTGCTGGTTCTTTGTTTGCTTGAGGCATTGTTCGATACGTAAATTTTCCCCTTTTCTGTTTTTCTCTTTTAAAGATGCCCAATAAAACGTCAGCCCTCATCAAAGCTTCCTGGTAAATTCGTAATAATTCTACGTCAAGTTCTCCACTTTCAACAAATCTCTTGAATTCTGCAAACGTTTTTTTATGCTCTTCTGGTGCTGAAACTTCGATTCCCTTTTTGAGCAAATATGCTTTTGATGCATAAAATATGCTATAATAGCTGTGCGCAATGACTGCACTAAAATACGTTTCTGGTTCTCGAATATCAAATATCTCAGTTTGCAGATGCTGTTGTTCACTTATAATGAAGAGGATTCCAGCGAGTTTTATCTCGTTTTCTGCTCTATGAATATATAAGTTTAAATCCATTGTTTATTCCCTCCGCAAGTATCGCATAAAAAATCATCGGATTGTGCAGGGCAAAATGTTTTCGCGCTATTTGTTTTCCAAGGTTTTCCTGTTTGTCTTTGAGCATCTGTAGCATTTCTTCTCGAGGTATAACATGAGCGTCGAGAGGTGTTAGCGCCTTTAATTCAACAGATTTCAGAGATAGCTCGCAGTTTCTTTTATCTTCCGCTGAATTGACAAAGAGTGCAAGGTCAAGATCGGATTTTTCTGTTTGCTTTCCTTCAGCATATGATCCAAAAATGACAAGAGATACAAAATCAATCCCTGAAAGTTCTTCTTTTACAAGGTCAATATCTTCTTTAATTAAATGAGGAAGTTTCTCTTGTATCAAGATATTAAAATAGGAGCAAACAGTGCTGTTTCCTAAATCGACGCGATACAACATCATATTTCCGATCTTTCTCTTTTTTACAAGTTTTTCTGTGAGAAATGCTGCAATTGCTTTCTGAATAAGGGAGTTTGATTTCTCCCGTGAGAACTCTTTAATATCTCTATAAGTCAATTCTTGATAAGGTCTTCTTAGAAAAGCTTCAAAAATTCTGATCTGTTTTGGAGTGAGCATAAAAATACCTTTTTTATAGTACGATTATACCTTTATTTAGGTATTATTTAAAGCTTTCGAAAAAAGATATTCGTTTACAGTAGTCCCGATTGAAAAGTAGGCTGACTATTTTCTAGACTTTGATTTTCTT
>JBBSXE010000055.1:0-7477 GCA_038045925.1 Nanobdellota archaeon | reverse complement strand
GAAGGCTAGAAATTAGTTTTAGCTCATGGCAACTTCAGAAAGCTGAATAATTACGTTTTTATTTCTCTTTCTGATTCTCTTGAACAAAACATAGCGAGCGCTTCATGAATGATGTATCCGCGTTGCCCGCATGAAAGTTTTGTGTCAGTATTCACAAAGACAACTCCCCATCGAAGAATATCATATCCATACAGGGCGTCTTCTTTCATATCTTTTTGCCGAGAAATATGGTTTAAAATACTTTCTTTTCCTTTCTCATCTTATGTAACTTGTCTCACTTTCTTCACTTTTGAAAGCGTAAGATTTATAATCCTGTTTTCCATTCTTTTTTTTGGAGGATGATCTACATGATAAAAAGCAAAAAACAACCGGAAACAAAAACTGCCGAACACAGTTGCGCTTGCGGCTCTGGTATGAATAAAGAGAATTGCTGCGGTGGTACTGGCACGTGTTGTGGCGGACATTAAAAAGATATCTCTGAAAACATTTTTCTTTATTTTTTGTTGAAAAAGTTTCTTTCTTCTCATATCTTTCCGCCACTCTTTGTCATATTCGAATGATTGAGGCTTTGTTTGAGCAGACTTAACCATCTGTTTCTGATTCATTCAATATCTATTTCTGCTATTTGAGAAGGTGTCGCTCCATTAAAAGCCATATGCTTCTTAATGAAAGTTTTATAATGTGGAAAGTTCACCAAATAAAATGAAAACAAAGAGAGAATTACAGGATAAATTTGATTCAGCGATTAAGCAGATTTTGTCAAAAGCAGTAATCTCTGACAGGATCATAGATATTTTTGAGGCTGCAGGAATACAAAAGCCAGAACTCTCAATTTTATCTGAAGGATTCTTAGCAGAAGTGAAGGAAATGCCCCAGAAAAATCTTGCATTTGAGGCATTGAAGAAATTGCTCAATGATGAAATAAGAATTATGTCAAAGAAAAAGATGGTTCAAGCTAAGTCATTTATGGATCTGCTCGACAAAACCATCAAGAAATATACCAATAGGAGTATAGAAGCTGCCCAAGTTATAGAAGAATTAATTGAATTGGCAAGAAAAGTCAGAGATGAGAAAGGCAGGGGCAAAGAGCTTAATATGAATGATGATGAAATTGCATTCTATGATGCATTAGGAGTAAATGATAGTGCAGTTAAGATTTTAGGTGATAATATTTTACGAAAGATTACTTTTGAATTAGCGGAAATCATGAGGAAAAATGACGCGGTTGATTGGGCTCAAAGAGAAAGCGTACAAGCAGAGCTACGTTTGAAAATCAAGAAAATCCTAAGGAAGTATGGTTATCCTCCAGATAAAGAAAAAACGGCAACAGAAACAGTATTGAAGCAGGCTGAATTAATTGCAAAGAATTGGGTAGGGAAAAAGTAATTTATTAGTGTGTGTGTTCGTCCCGGAGAAATTTAAGTACTCGTTAAGGCTTCTTTGGATATGTTCTTAAAACTTGCAACAACCTGTTTAAAAAAGAGTAATCTTCAGAGTCGTCAATAAGAAGGATTTTATCATTAGCCAACCTACCTTCCAAATAAGGCAGTTTTCTGTTTATTCTCGTTTTGTAAGAATAAGATCAAACTATGAATAATTGGATCTTTAGTAATATCCTTCAAAAACAAAATCTTGACTAAAAAATCAACTATCATCCGCATTCGACTCAAGAATCATCACCTGTTATTGCGACAGAGAGCTCCACCATAAGTTTTATAAGAATGCTCAACTTATCTTTCTTATGGGTTTCCTCAATCCGCGATTGCCTGAAGTGACATGGCTGGATAATGTCTGCCTGCTGATTCTTGTGTTCGCGGCATTTAACTGGGCGTTGTATGGGTTCACCAGCATCAATCTTGTTACGCATTTTACTGCGAATACTTCTGTTCATCACATCATCTATATTATCATCGCATTCTCTGGATTAAAAGCGCTTTTTTTCTGGAACAAATGCCTGCTGTGTTCACATACGTGAAATGAGCTGCTTGAACTGCGGAATTTCTTTTGCTGCCGGAAATCTTTTTTCACATATTTTGATGAGTTTTTCCGCTTCCTGCTTTTGTTTTGTGGCGATATAGCACAGTAACAGACCCGCATATGTCTTGAGATTGCCTGGATTGTACTCTAATGATGTTTTGAAACAAGAAATCGCTTTTTCATACTCTTGCTTGAAGTTCGCATAAATAATTCCCATGTCTCGATAGAGCTTTGCTTTGTTGGAGAATTTTTCTTTTTTTTCTTCATACATTTTCAGATACTGCAGCTGTTTTTCACGCTGGTTGCCCGCTCCTTTCTCAAATTGGTAATGATGAATAAACACATCTGTTTTTTTGATTCTTGTTTTGTCCTTTAACGAATCGTCAACAGATTCATGGACAGGATTGGAAAAATACATGCTTTTGTGATTTCTAAACAGGCGGATGATGTTGCAGGAAATATATCCAAGAAATTTTTTCGCTTCCGGGAGGTTCTCTTGTATCGGCGTAAAACCAAACTGCGTAAGGTCGTTGGTGTAGCTTGCTTGGATGAACGTATAGGCGTCATATTGTCGATCTTCTGTCAACGCCTTTATCTGCTCATGATCTTTTTTCGCAATCACTTCGTCAGCATCGAGAACCAATATCCACTCCTTCGTTGCCTGCTGCAGAGAAAAATTCCGCGCTTCAGCAAAATCATCGTTCCATGGTCTTGAACATATTTTTCGCGTATATTTTTTTGCGATCGTTACTGTTTGATCTGTTGACTGCGCGTCCACAATAATGATTTCATCAACTAATCCCTCCACGCTTTTCAGCGCTTGTTCAATATATTGCTCTTCATTTTTTACAATCATGCACAAGGAAATGCTCATTGCTTGTCTCCTCTTTTTCTCTGAACTTACTCTTCTATAATGGTATCGGAATATTTAATAAAGATTTTTCTCATTTATAAACAGATATGGCAAAGAAACCAGTGATTCAACTCGATCATGTCTGGAAAACCTATCAGATGGGATCTGCGAAGGTCAATGCCTTGCAAAATATTTCTCTGACCATCAGGCAAGGAGAATTTGTTGCAGTTGTTGGACCCAGCGGCAGTGGAAAAAGCACCATGATGCACTTGATCGGCTGCCTTGATACGCCGACAAAAGGAACTGTCTCTCTGCATGACTGCGATATTTCGACACTCTCAGAATCAACGCTTGCTCAAACACGCGGAAAAAGCATTGGATTTATCTTTCAACAATTTAATCTGCTGCCGATGCTGACTGCGCTCGAGAATGTCGCGCTTCCGATGATGTTTCAGGGGACATCGCGATACCAGCAATTTCGCCGCGCAGAAGAACTTCTCACGCTTCTTGGACTTCAAGATCGGATGCATCACAAGCCGAATGAACTTTCCGGCGGACAGCGACAACGCGTTGCGATCGCGCGCGCTCTTGCCAATAATCCCGCGATGATCTTAGCGGATGAGCCAACAGGAAACCTCGATACAAAAACAGGAAAAGAAGTTATGCACATCCTATCACAGCTGCATGTCCGAGAAGGGAAGACCATTGTGTTAGTGACGCACGATATCGATCTTGTGCAGCATGCGGAACGTACGATTTATCTACGTGATGGAAACATAGAACGCATTCAACAGGGAGGATTTAAACGATGAAACAACCACTTTTCTTACTCGGCATTTTCTTTTTTGTCCTGATGACTTCAGTCTCTGGGCAATCATTATTTGTGACGATGGTGAACCAAGATCCTGATCCTGTGCGCGCTGGACAAGTGGTTGAAGTTCGGTTTAAGCTTGAAAATCTCTGGGAAACGACTGAAGAAAACATCCTTTTCGAAATCATTCTCGATTATCCATTTACCATCTATTCTGGAGAGGCACAAAAACACATTGGAAAACCATTGGGGAGGGCTGCAACTGATGAAGCAACCATTGTTGATTTTAAGCTGAAAGTTGATCCACGAGCAGTTGATGGCGACCACGAACTCAAACTGAAGCTTACTCGCGGATCGACGGAATGGATATATGAAGACCAGTTCTTTATTGATATTGAAAAAGAAGACATTAATCTGAAGGCATATATTCGTTCCAGTGATTTTATTACTGCCGGAGCGAAAGGGACAGTGACGCTTGAACTTGCGAATGCGGGAGAAAGTGAAATTAAATTTTTGCAGCTCGAGCTTCTTCCGTCCGCAGATTATAAATTATTGTCGACCAGCAACTATGTGTATCTTGGTGATCTTGATCCTGATGATACAGAGACTGAGGATTTTACCTTGTATATTGAAGAGGGAAAAACTGCTGTCGTTTTGCCTGTCAACGTCTACTATAAAGTTGATGATGAAAATTATGAAGACTCTTTCACCCTCAAACTCAACCTTCTGACAACATCTGAAGCGAAAAAAATCGGGCTGATTGAATCCAACAACTTGAACGCGATTCTTATCGCTATCGCAATTATCCTGATCGGTATTTTCGTGTATCGACGATTTTTACGCCATCGCAGACGATGATCCATGACTTTGTCCGGCTTGTGTATGTATCTTTGAAACGACGACAACTGCGCAGCTGGCTGACGATGATCGGTATTTTTATCGGCATCGCCGCGGTGATCTCTCTTGTTGGTCTGGGAGAGGGATTGCGGGAAACCATTGCGGGGCAGTTCGCTTTTTTAAGCACTGATGTTCTGACGATTCAAGCTTCCGGACTG
This sequence comes from Nanobdellota archaeon, assembly GCA_038045925.1. Taxonomy (GTDB): domain Archaea; phylum Nanobdellota; class Nanobdellia; order SCGC-AAA011-G17; family UBA489; genus UBA489. The sequence goes on along the minus strand of JBBSXE010000055.1, from coordinate 2,781 downwards.
CAGGCAGGACCTCCGGGAACCGGCGTTGTCCGTCCTTTGCGCGACTATATGGTTGACGATATTGAAACTATTCCTGGCGTTGGAACTGCTATCGGACGTCTGATTGAGAATACTGAGCTGACCTTCGCGGGAGCGTCTGACTTTACCTTCGCCGCGAGCGTTCCTGAAGATAAAAAAAGCAAGGAGCTCCAACGGGTCGCTGAACTTGAGATTGCTCGTGGACGCATGATCGCGGAAAAAGATAAAGATTTTGTTGTTCTTGGTGACGTCTATGCTGACGGCAGTCATCTGCCAAAACCTATTGAGCCTGGAGACACTATTTTTGTTGCTGATGAGCAGTTTACTGTCGCAGGACTCTTGGAAAAGAAAGGAAGCTTTATTATTGACCACGCGATTTTGATGACTGAAGAACGGATGAAAGAGCTTTATTCCATCAATGACACTCTTGATCTTATCCTTGTCACTGTTGATTCGCCTTCTGAAATTAATCTTGTCAAAACACGCATTGAACATTATCTTCGCAACGAACGCGATGTTGAGGAAGGAGAAGAAGATTTTAGCGTAGAATCGCCAGAGCAAAATATTCAGAATTTAAACGCCATTCTTTTCGCTGTTCAGCTTTTTGTGTATGTGATCGCAGGAGTTTCTCTGCTTGTTGGAGGCATTGGAATCACGAATACGATGTATACTTCCATCTTAGAACGCACGAAGGAAATCGGCGTGATGAAATCCATCGGCGCGCAGAACAAGGATATTTTTTTCCTTTTCTTTCTTGAATCTGGTTTTCTTGGTTTTGTTGGAGGACTTATCGGTGTTTTTCTCGGCATCTGCATTGCTTATTTCTTGACTGCCATTGGAACATTTTTGCTTGACACGACGCTCTTAACGGTGAGCATTCATCCTCTTCTTGTTGTTGGAACACTCCTTTTTTCTTTTCTTCTTGGAACTGTTGCAGGGTTATTGCCTGCGATCCAAGCGTCACGATTATCACCAGTTGAGGCATTACGACAACCATGATCACGAAAGAACTGCTTAAGTATTCTCTGCATGCGTTGTGGCAACGAAAACTGCGCAGCTTTCTCACTATCCTTTCAATCTTCATCGGCATCATGACTATTTTCGCGCTGATGAGCTTTGGCCAGGGACTGTCCTCTTATATTGGAGATATCGCCGCGTCTATGGGAACTGATAAATTAATTATTCAGCCAAAAGGATTTAGTTTTGGTCCGCCGCCGCTTGATAGCAATGTCAACCTTGATGACGGCGATGTTGATTTTGTTGCAGGCGTGAACGGGGTGAGCGAAGCAACCGGCGTCTATATTCTCAGCGGCGAAGTTCAGGTGAAGAATCAGAAAAAATTTGCGTATGTCTTTGGCTCTGATTTTGCTGACCACGACTCTCTTGTCCGGGAAGTGTATGCGCTTTCTCTTTTTTCCGGGAACGAACTTGACGGCGATGAGAGCGCAAAAGCGATGCTTGGGCATAATTATCTCCTTAACGATAAAATTTTCTCAAAATCGTTGCGTGTTGGCGATCGTTTTTTGCTCAACAACATCACATTTACCGCGATTGGATTTTACGAGGCGGTTGGAAATCCTGTTGACGACGCAAACATTTATATCACTCATGAGGCTGCGGAAAAGCTCTTTGGCGCGGATAATTATCAGTTCATTCTCGTTCGCTCGCAGCCTGGAAAAGATCCGTCCAGCCTTGCAACAACGTTAAACGAGAAATTGCGCCAGCATCGCGATCAAGCTGCAGGACAAGAGGATTTTCACGTACAAACCTTTGAACAACTGCTGCAGACATTTACTTCTATCCTTTTTATTATTCGCGCTGTCTTGATTATGATCGCGCTTATTTCCGTCTTTGTCGCGTTTGTCAATATTATGAATACGATGTATACGTCTGTCCTTGAGCGGACAAAAGAAATCGGCGTGATGAAGGCGATTGGAGCTAGGAATAAAGACATTTTATTTATTTTCGTTCTTGAGTCTGGACTGCTTGGATTACTCGGTGGAATCCTTGGTGTTCTTGCAGGTTATGGTGTTGCTTCTGTCGCGGGCGCTGCGATTGTGCAGGCAGGATATGGCATTCTACAACCGCAATTTACTTTGGTGCTTGTTGTGGGATGCCTCTTGTTTTCCTTTTTTGTAGGCATGTTTGCCGGATTCTTGCCTGCGAAACGCGCTTCTCTGCTGCGACCCGTGGAATCGCTGCAGTATGAATAAAACACTATATGTCTTAACGACCAAAACAAAGAAAATATTACAGCTTAGATCTGAATTCTTCTTCTGTAATTCCTAATGCTGATGCTAGTTTTATTATTGTTGTCTGATTCGGGCATCTCGTATAGTCTCCATTCATTATGCGTCTAACTGTTATTGGAAGTACGCCTGCTTGTTGTGCAAGTGTTACTGCATCTGAATACCCCCTTTCTCTCATTTTAACGCTAATGAAATTTGCAAGAGAATCATTGTCTTTTTGTTCATCTTTGATCCTGCCGGCCTTTCCTACGTTTTTCTCTATACCGACTCCTGGCATAAACTCCGTATAGATAAAACTTGGCGAAATTTTCGCATCTCTTAAAAGATTATTTAACGCGTCATGCAAATCAGCGCTTATTGCTTTACTTGTTGCTCCCTCTAACTCTAAGGTTATGCTTGTTCTATATTCTGTTTGTTCTACAGTACTCTTAACGTTACTACTACTAATTCTTCTCCTAAACTCATTTAATTCCCGCTCCAATGCCTGTGTTACTTTACCAGTGCCAGATTGTTT
>JBBSXE010000054.1:0-9499 GCA_038045925.1 Nanobdellota archaeon | reverse complement strand
CAGTAGCTATTGGTTCCGCGACCCTTACCAGCCTAGTAATTGATCATACACCGCCCGCGGTGACTGTGGAGATACTTGATTCTATTACAAAAAAATCGAAAACTCTTGTTGAATTTGGTGACAAAGTCATTATTCGATGCGTGAGATCAGATCCAACCGCTGGTTTTAATGATACAAACATTTCATCTCAAACTCCACGAAGCACCGCATATAGTCTTACGACTCTTTCAGCGGAAACAGGAACAGCGAGCAAAGACCTCGACTTCACTTTTGCAGACACCAAAGAACTCGGATTTTATAATTTTCTCTGTTCTGTTCGTGATCGGACAGGTCTTGTCAACGCAACAGCGAATGCAACTTTTGAAGTTATCTCAAAACCTCCATCTGGTGGAAGCCCTTTCCAAGACCCTAATTTTAAACCGCCTATTGCCACGATTATTATCGGAGCAGGAACCACGAGCGATCTTGGTACTTTAAATGAAGTGGGAACAAGTAGGCTTATTGCAAAAACAGGAGCAGTTCGCATTGATCTTAACGCAGAACAACATACATTCACTCTGAAAGACTATGCTGGAGACGCACCTCCTTACACCGCAACATTTACTGTCGATGGCAGTTTTGATATTTCCTTGAGTAGCGGAGAAACAAAATCAGTTGATCTTACTGCAGATGGCGTTGATGATATCAGCATTGAGCTTCATAATATCTTCAGCAAAAAAGCAGATACGACCTTCAAACTTCTTCCTGTTCAACAACAACCACCGCAAGAACCTGTACAACCCTCAGTGCCCACAGTCGTTCCCCAACAACCTCCTCAAAAAATTGAAGGAAGCTCATGGCTCTTTGTCATTCTGAGCATTATTGCCATGGTTCTTATTATCTTTGTCGCTCTCCACTACTTTGCAGGCCGCCAACGACGCGGAGGCATGGCACAACAATCAGGAAAGCCACCTGTTGCGTTTAATCGAAAAGATTTAGGGGCATATCGACAGGAAGGAACGGCATCTTTAAACGGGACGCGGCAAAATTCTGACAATTATCGTCAGCTTTAACTTATTTCTTTATTTAATCCTCTTTCATTAGACATCGTGGCAGCCTTGCGAATTTCTTTTTGAGATTAGACAACATACACGCGCAAATATGCATCACCTCTCTCTTTTCATAATCTTTTTATACACTCTTTATCTCCATATTTCTTAATGGCGACGAATGTTACTCCCGAATATCTGAAAGTAGAAAAAGAATATTTTAACGCAAAAACACTTCCTGAACGAATGGAGGGCTTGCGGAAAATGCTTCAGGCTTGTCCAAAGCATAAAGGCGCGGAGAAATTACAAAAACAAATCAAGGAACGCATTTCGAAACTCAAAGATTACATTGAGAAAGAAAAACAAGCAAAAAAGTCGCGGCAATCTCTTTCCATAAAAAAAGAAGGAGCCGCACAAATTGTTCTTGTTGGCATGACGAATACGGGAAAAAGCACGTTATTGCATCAGCTCACTGGCGCGCACGTGGAAATCGCTCCTTATCCTTTTACAACGAAGAAACCTGAATTTGGCATTATGGACTACAAAGGCATCAAACTGCAGATTATCGAAATTCCCGCGATTACGCCTGACTTTTCGCGCACAGAAATGGGCCCAACATATTTATCTCTTATTCGCCAGGCAGATTTTATGATTCTTCTGTTTAACAATCCAAAAGAAAAGAGCCTTCTTGATAAAGAACTCCATGATATTCATTTAGAACGCCTTGTCTATAATCATCAAGAGAACTTGTCTGAATTTATTTGGCGACGACTGCATCTTATCAAAGTCTATACCAAACAACCTGGAAAGGAGAGAGATTATCCGCCCATTGCATTTTCGAAAGGAGCGACCGTTAAAGATATTGCTGCACGTGTCCATAAGGATTTTGTGAAACGCTTTCGCTTTGCGCGCATTTTTGGACCGAGCGCGAAGTTTTCCGGACAGATGGTTGGATTGCATCATGTTTTAGCTGATGGGGATGCTGTTGAGCTGCATTTACATTAAGCTTATTTTTTCGCAATTTTTAAAAAGGCTCTTTTTTGTCTCTCCTGTATGAAACAGCATATTCGTCCCTCATATTCTCCTTGGTATTTTTTGCCAACTTTACTTGGCGGTGCGACTCTCTTCTATTTACTTTCTCCTATCCGCCCCGATGCCTTACCGAATCAATCTTACCATTCTTCAGTTGATGGAGTTGTGTATGATTCTTCTCGCTGTAAGCTTCTTTTTATTTCTGATGTTGATGGAGATGGAATTGCAGATGTCCTTCATTTCGATAATCATCCTTTTTGGGTTGCACATCGAAATCAATTTTCAGAGTTAGACTCCTCAATTCCCGTTATGCCTTCTGACCTTCGAGACGCAGCGACACATACATTACGCGCAGACCAAGACCTTGTACGGCTCTTGGAAAAATATCGCTCTTGCCAACAAACTCTTTCTTCAAAATAAGTTCTTCATTTTTTCAGGCGAAAGTTTAAAAAGTGTCTTTTACATATTTACTTACTATTGCTTGTTATTTTTTATTTAGGGGGGCAGCTATCATGAGCATCACCATTGGAGAAAAAGTACCGCATTTGACTGCGATGAGCTATTGGAATGGAGAATTTAAGAAAATCAACTTAGGAGATTATCAAGGGAAGTGGGTTGTCCTATTTTTCTATCCGCTTGACTTTACGTTTGTTTGCCCTACTGAGATTAAGGCATTTGCTGACAAGGAGCAGGATTTTAAGAAATGCAATGCTGTTGTTATTGGCGGAAGCACTGACAGTGAACATTCTCATAAAGCATGGTTTCAACGCGATTTGCCGCAAGTAAAGTATCCGATTGTTGCTGATACGACGCATGTGTGGAGCAGAAGCTTTAATATTTTGAAGGAAGATGAAGGCATTGCGTATCGAGGAACGTTTATTATTGATCCTGAAGGCATTTTACGCTATTCCGTTGTTTCTGACTTGAATGTGGGCAGAAGCGTTGAAGAAACCTTACGCGTGTTACAGGCACTCCAAACAGGCGGATTATGCCCTATTGAATGGAAACCTGGAGAAGCGACGCTGAAAGCGAAGTAACTTTTCCTTATTGATTACAATATCCATGAAGTATTTTTCTTTTTCGACTATACATATTATCTTTTTTTTCTATTTAAACTCTTTGCTTTCACTTTGATATTTGAATACCGATCGTTACTTTTTTAATCCCTTCAGTTTTCACCATGGTATGCAGCCCATACACTCTCTTTATCAACAACACAAAATCGCCATTAAGCAGAGACTCTTTCTCTTTTCTCAAGTTATTGATGCGGAAGATATCTTCTATGAACTCTGTTTTTGTCTGTTAACGCCGCAAACAAATGGCAAACAATGCTGGAAATGCGTTGAACTACTGAAGAAAGCTGATTTTTTTCGCAAACCTATTGATCCGCATCTGTTTATCAAGGATCTCCGTTTTCATAATAGCAAACATAGATATTTACTTGCAGCGAAATCACAATTTTCTTTAGTGCTGCAGCAATTGCGAACTATTACGGACGCAAAAATTCTTCGGGAATGGTTTGTCAACAATATCAAGGGTTATGGGTACAAAGAAGCATCGCATTTTTTACGCAATATTGGCTATCGTCAGTTAGCAATTCTTGATCGACACATTCTTCGGAATTTACAACGGTATAACGTGGTGAAAATACTGCCAAAAACTTTGACGAAGAAGCATTATCTTGCCATCGAACAACAGTTTCTTGCTTTTTCAGAAAAAATTGGCATTCCGATGGATGAACTTGATTTGCTTTTCTGGAGCCATGAGACGGGAGAGATTTTCAAATGAAACATCATTTTGGAAAGTTTTATAAACTCACCTCTATTTAGGATTAAATAAACCTAAAAAAAGGATTACTATGCTCAAAAAAGACCATCAACTACTTATTCCGTTTGTGAAGGAGCCTTGGAAGGTCTATACATTTAGAAATCTCAAACAAATCTGTAAAAAAACTTCAGAAAGCTACGTCTATACCACTCTTAAAAAATATGTTAAAGAACACATTCTCGTAGAAAAAAAAGCAGGAAATGTTATTTTATATTCTTTGAATCTGGCAGAAACAAAAACACAAACATACGTTGGCTTTATTTCAGAATATCTGGGGTGGAAAACGAACTATCTTCCCTTTGATGTTATCAAAAAAGTCATCAAGAAAATCCCAATTGATTACTTTACATTCATCATAACAGGAAGCTATGCGAAGAACAAACAAAAGGAAACGTCCGATGTCGATATCGTTATTATTATTGACAACAAACAAGATGCGAGGCATGTACGAGCAGAAATCAACTATACTTGTGAAATCTCTATACCGCCAGCGCATCCTTACGTTTTTAAACAATCTGAATTTTTGGAGATGTTACTAAACGATGAAGCAAATTACGGAAAAGAAATAGTAAAGAATAATCTTATTCTCTATGGAGGGAGCCACTATTATAAACTCATACACGAGGCGATGCGACATGGATTTGATGATAAGAATCTATCTTGAAAGAGCAGAAGACGAGATTATCCTCGCAGACGCAATAAAAAAACTTAGTGAAGAGAGTGAAGCGAAAATATTTTTTCACATAGAACAAAAACATACTTTTTATAGCGCGACCATATCACATGCTTACTATTCTATCTTTTATGCCGCGAAAGCAATTCTTCTTACAAAAAGTATTAAAACGGAAATGCCTGATGTCCATAAGAAGACCTTGACCGCCTTTCAAGAACATTTTGTCGATACAGGAGTTCTTGACGTGAAACTCTTAGCAATCTACAAAAAACTTGTTGTACGAGCTGATGAACTTTTAGGAATTTTTAAAAACGAGAAAAAGAAACGCGGCAATTTCACCTATAGCACTATACCACAAGCCAATAAAGAACCAGCTGAAGATTCCGTAATACATGCAAAACTATTTGTAGCAAATATCAAAAAAGTAGTTGAACGAGAGACCTCATCTATAGCTGACAAATGTTAAACAAGAAGCAGCAGTCTAAAACATTAAAAAACCTTTTCAAATGAAAAAGCCACATTCGGAGACGATTGAACAAACCATCAAGATTCTTTTACAACAGAAATCCCTCTATATGAATACTGCGTTGATGGATGTGCAGGAGCACTATAAAAATCCGTTTCATGTGCTGATCTCTTGTATTTTGAGTCTACGAACGAAGGACGCAGTGACCGCGATTGCGTCAAAAAAACTGTTTGCGCTTGCAGATACACCGAAAGATCTTTTACGATTGAAACCCGATCAAATTGAGAGAGCAATTTACCCTGCTGGTTTCTACAAAACAAAAGCACGGACTATTCAAAACATTTGCAAAATTATTTTAGAAAAATTTCAGGGAAACGTACCTACACGTTATGAAGACTTGTTAGCGTTACCTGGCGTTGGACCAAAGACAGCCGCTATTGTGATGGTGTATGGACATAACATCTGTGAGCATATTCCTTGCGACAGCCATGTGCATCAAATCGCTAATCGTCTGGGATGGGTTAAAACAAAGAAACCTGAAGATACTGAGCATGCGCTGAAAAACATTATTCCAAAAAAATACTGGAAGGATTTGAATGATTTACTTGTACAATTTGGACAGAATATTTGTGTTCCTGTCTCTCCTTGGTGCTCGAAATGCCCTGTTGCTCCTTATTGTCTGAAGATTAGTGTGCAGAAACATCGATAGAAAACTATAAAAGTCTTTGATCCTCTTTTTTATTTGAGGTGATGAGCAATGGCTGACATTATTTATTCGAACTTTAAGACGTTTGATTCTTTTGAGCTCGCAACGGTGAAAACACTTGTGGAGAAGCACGCTGGGAAATTGGAGCGATCGCTTCCTGACGCCAAATTGACGTTTTACGGAAAAAAATATGATAAAGCGGGAAAACGCGTGAAGTACTCGTTTCACGTCAAAGTGCATCAGCCTCATTATTTTATTGCGGAATCGACGGACTGGGATTTATCAATCGCGGTACATAAAACGATGATCAAATTAAGTCATGAAGTGCAGAAAAAATTCAAAAAAGAAGGAAAAAAACAACAGAAACCGTTTGGACGACAGCGTCGAGAACACGTTGAGCTATGAAGCAAGTTCTTGTAGTTCGCGCCGATCTTAAGATGGATCGTGGAAAAATGGCTGCTCAATGCGCGCATGCCTCAGTTGAAGCAGTTCTGCAATCAGATAAAAAAACAGTCGATACATGGCACGCAACAGGCATGAAAAAAGTTGTTCTGAAAGTTACGAGTTTAGGAGAATTGCTCATCTATCATAAACTCGCGAAGAAACAGAAACTCGTGAGCGTTCTTATTACTGACGGCGCAAAAACCTTTTTTAAAGAACCAACTGAAACGTGCGTTGGCATTGGACCTGCGGCAGAAGAATCTATTGATTGTGTGACAGGGAAACTACCAATGTATTAAATAGTATAAAAGAAACTTTTTTATAGTTCATTTATTGTAGAAATTAATAAGGGAAAAACATGGTTAATGATCTCATTATCTCAACGAAGACTCCTGACAAGAAAACGAGTGAACGCTATATGGATCGTTTTCGGCGAGGAGCAGGTTCCACTGATAGTTCAGCTACCGGGTTCTCAAAGAAATTGAAAAGGAAAAAAAAGTCTCCCGCAAGCTCAGATGTGATCGCGGCAGATACAACTCTCGCTCAAATTTTCGGACGCCCGCCAAAAAAAACTCTTCCGACAAAAAAACTCTTGTCAACAACTCAGCGGAAAAAATCACTTCAATCTCATTTACCTTTACCACGTCCTTCTTTACAACCTTTGCCCCTTCGACCAATGCAAAAATCTAATCTTTTCGCTGCTTATAACCCTGCAATTGCATCTTCCGCTCCTTCTCAAGACAAACAAGATAATGCTTCGATACAACCTCTTCCAAAATTCCAACAACCTTCATCTTCAAACCCCTTTGCAAAACCTCCTGAGCCATCTTCTCCGCCTCCACGACGCAATCTCTTCGCTCCGAACCAAGATGAACCTCGACCTGAAACTCTGCGCGATTATGAAAACCCTCTTTCTCCACACATTCAAAATCTCATCGATCAAACTCGCTATGCAGACCGTTTTATCAAAACACATGTGCCTGGCTTGGATGCATTGCTTGTTGAGGGCATTCCGAAAGGAGCATCAGTCATTATTTGTGGCGGAACAGGCAGCGGTAAAACAATTTTGAATCTGCAAGTTATGGCGATGGCTTGTCGCACAGGAAAAAAATGCTTGTATCTTACACTTGAGGAATCTGAAGCGCGCCTTATTGATCACATGGCTGATTTTGGGTGGGACGCAAAAAAATATATTTCTGAAGGAAAATTGCGTTTCTTGCGTTTAAATCCTTTTGATATTATGCGCAGCGTTGACGCACTTCTTGCGAAAGAAAAAGGAGAGTTGCTCATTGATATCAAGCCAGTTATTCTCCCAAAAGATTTTGTCCCTGAAATGATCTTCGTTGATTCTCTCACTGCGATTTCTGCAGCTTTTATTGGACGACGAGATACTTATCGCATCTACATTGAAAAACTATTTCGCTATTTTGAGGAATTGAAAGCAACGACATTTTTAATCACAGAAACAGAACAGATTCCAACCCAATATAGCCCGACCGGGACAGAAGAATTTTTAGCAGATGGGGTTATCATTCTCTATAGCATTCAGCGCCATAATGTGCGTGAACGTGCTATTGAAGTATTGAAGATGCGTGGATTAGCGCACCAGCAAAAAATTGTTTCTATGCGCATTATTAAGGGTATTGGCATCAAAATATTCCCAGAAAAAGAAGTTCCTATTACTCTGTAAGCTTTGCGATGAAACGTTTCTGATAGGGCTACATGTTCATAACATTCTATTTAGTGAATATATGACAAATAATAGTATTAAAAGTCTACATAATAGTAATTTCTTTTCTACACAAGTTATAATCATAAAATACTTCCTTAAAATAGTTTTTTTAGGCTATAAAATAGTAAAATATTACCTAAAATAGTATAATCAGATTACAAATTCATGTTTTTTGTATTACAATCGTAATAATAGGCTACATCATCATAATCTTTATATATTTCCTCCTACCAAGAAAAGATACCTGTGGACGAAAAAAAGAAGGAAGCGTTTGTGTACCACCTTAATCAATTACTTAATACCATCCTTTCTCAGACAGAAAAAAACGAGGTTGTCCAGCATCTTCTTCCTGCAGAACACCAAGGGATTCCAATTTCTACGTTTCGCGCGCCCTTAGCAGGATTAGAAATCATTGTCAAATATCTTCGGGAACAGGAACATTATTCGCTGAAAGCTATTGCCACCATGCTGAAGCGGAAACCGACGACAATCTATACGACATACGCGCACGCATCGAAAAAGTACGCGCCACAACTCGACACTTCTGATTTTTCCATCACACTTCCTTATTCTCTTTTTGCTCAACGCATCTATTCTGTTCTTGAGTCTATTGTCAAGCATCTTAAAGAACAACGACATCTCCCCTTGCCGAAAATCGCACTGCTTCTCCATCGGCGATATAGCACGATAAAAACTGTGTATCAACGAAGTCTGCATAAACAATGAACCGACCTAAAAACCATACATTTGGAATGAAGGAACAACAACGCCTTAGAGAACAGCTCGCATTTTGCACGTTTTTTTTAAGTATGAGCATCATTTTTACTTTGCTTATTACCACTTCATCACAGATTGATGCTCGCGTCATTCATACGATTAATCAAAGTGATTTCAATCTTGGAACTTTTAACAAAACTTTTTATAATACTACTGCGAATTTCACACAACTCAACATTTCAGAAAGATTTTTTATAGGAAATTACACGAGCGCGATTTTAAATGTTTCTTCAAACGCGACGTGGAATAATCTGAGCTGGGTACAGGGAGGTCCTTACGGGCAACAGTTGCCAAATAACGGTCTTGACGAACTAAATACAACCAGTGGTGGAGCAAACATGACTCGAAATGTTATCCTTCTTCATTTCAATGAAACTGGAGCACCAACAACGTTTAACGACTCTTCAGGAAGCGGCAATAATGCGTCTTGTACCATTTGTCCAACCTTCGGCGTCAATGGTCCTTTTGGCGGAGCAGCGCGCTTTAACGGGACAAATCAAAATATCTCGCTTCCAGGTTCTTTGATTCTCTCAGGCTCATCCTTCACCATTTCTTTTTGGGCGCAGATCAATACTACGGCGTCTCTTCGCATTATTTTTTCAGGAACTTCAGGAACTGGAACTGGTGAGACTATCGCTCTCCGTTACAATGATGATAATCAGCTCCAAATGTTCTATGACTCCGCGGATATTCTCACTACAGGAGGTAATCTTTTTTCACCCAATAGTATGCATCATTTTGTCTTTATCTACAATGCAGCTACTGATACATCAGTTATCTACATTAACGGCACTGTTATAACTGAAGGTTCAAATGG
>JBBSXE010000053.1:0-6333 GCA_038045925.1 Nanobdellota archaeon | reverse complement strand
GCTCGGCGATTTGAATTCTTATAACGGATTTACTTATGGCGATCTTTCATGGCAATGCAATTCCCCGAATCCTGTCGGCATCAATCCTTCTGGATGCACAAAACAATTTGGCGGTTTTGCACGAAATCTTGATGGCGTTATTCCCGATGATCAACGACGCAGCGGCTCATTTACTTGGCCACCGTCTAAAGAAAATTATGTGTGGGAATCGCTGCAGGGAGCTGTTGTGCAAGCAGAACTCCTCTCTCGTCTTGGTTATGATGCTTGGAACTGGGAGAATCAAGCGCTTCAACGAGCAATGCAATGGCTGCATCTTCCTCATTTTTTGCCGAGTGGCGCGGAACCTTATCCTGCAACAGGTGATGATACATGGATTCCTTGGCTTGTCAATAAACGATATAGAACTTCTTTTCCTGCAACGAGTCCAACTACTGCAGGAAAGAATATTGGATGGACTGACTGGACACACCAGTAATTTCTTTTAACTTTTAAATTTCTTTGAGCAGCTCCCAGATATATTTTCCTCTTTTTTCTCCCTTTAATCCGATCGTTGCTGTTTTGCACTTGTACATTTCTGAAAAAAATCTCAGACTTCTATTGTCTGTATTTTGAAAGTTTGATTTTACTTCAATCGCGTACGTCTCTTTGTTTTTAATGATAAAGTCAATTTCCTGCTTGTTTGTTGTTCTCCAAAAATTAATTTTTTTGCCGGATTTCATGAGCTCAAGAAAAACAAATGTTTCGAACGAATTTCCAAATATGACTTTAGGAAATTCTTTCAGCCACAAAAGGTGCATCATTCCTGTGTCTAGGAAAAATATCTTTGGATTCTTTGAGATTTCGCTCCTTAAATTTTTATGAAAAGGGGGTATTCTCTTTATGATAAATGTATTTTCCAGCAGATCAAGATACTCCAAAACAGTTTCCCTGTTGATTTTAAGAGTGTTCGAAATTTCCAAAACATTCAGCAGTTGCCCAGATTGTGATGCAAGCAATTCTAGGAGCTTATTAAAAGAGGAGATGTTCCTAATATTTCCTATATTTTTTATGTCTTTCCTCACATAGGTGCTGATGATCTGCCCGAGATATGCTGTCTTTTTTTCCTCTGCGTTTTCCAAAACAATTTTTGGATATCCTCCGAACAAGATATGCTCTTCTGCAAGCTTGATAAGCTCTTCATTGACTGTCTGTGTATTCTCCTTGCTCAGTTTGTATTCTTTCCCCCTGAACACAAGAAATTCTTCAAAACTGAGAGGGTAAAGCTCAAAATTCATCGTTCTTCCAGCAAGGCTTTCTTTAAATTTCTTTTTGATCTCGAATGTTGACGAGCCAGAGACTATCAATTTCAGAGATGGATAGTGGTCGTGCATTATTTTCAGAAATTTTGTCGGATCGTCCATATACTGAATCTCATCAATGACAAGGAACACCGTATTTTTTTCATCTGCTCCTTTTTGGATTAAATATTGAAAGACCTTCTCTGCTCCCTGATCGCACAATTCAAGCAGATTTGGCAGTTCCAAGTCAAAATAAAAGACATTTTTTTTAATATAATGTTCAATTACGTAGTTTAATACGGATGTTTTTCCGACTTGTCTGGATCCATAAATCACGACGATCTCACGCGACTCAAGATATTTTACTATTTCATCCACAATTTTTCTTTTGTATATTCTGCTTGCCATCTGAAATGTTGCCTCTTAAAATGAACATACAGAAAATCTATAGGAGATTTTTCTGTTGTATCATTATGTTAGTTGTATTGTATACTATACATAAAACATAGTTTATAAACTTTCCGATTTTATGGTCTTTGTGTAGGACACACATATATGTCACCAGTTGATAATCTTACACCTTTTCCTCTTTACTCATGGACTAATCTATGTCAACCATCGGTTCTATTTGGTTAAAACTGCTTTAAAAAGGCATTTAATACTCTTTCACTCATTAGTTCATTTGCTTTCTTTTTCTCCGCGCCCAATATGCACAAATAGGTGTTGCTCAGATTATTGTCGGCATTGTTGACTCGAAAGGTTTTGGTGTGTCTTTTATTGTATGCACTCCGTATGTTGCTGCTACTGTCAAACAGGTTGGTATTATTGTTGCTTATATATACTCCAAGATTGTTCTTTACGCTTTTTGCAAGCCTCTCACAGAGTTTCATCACTATTCCGCCAATGAGGAACGTATATGCACTTTGTTTAGCGCAGCAGTTACTGCTCCTTCAAGACCTTCAGAGAAGTTTATCATACCAACTATCAACCCATTACTCCCGCACTTATCGCTCCTATTTTATAATCGACATACTCTTCGCTTCTTTCGTATATTTTTCTCAGTACTGTTTTTGCTGTATATGGAATGTACGTTTTATCTACACTGTATTTAGGATTATCTCATAAGAATTCTGTTTTCAAGTTTACATTACTTCTTTTTTTCGTGCGTCGGCTTCTGGCTATGTGACGGGATGCGCATGTGACGCTCTTTTTCACTTACTTTTTTTTCTACTGGAATTTCTCCACCAACTGTATGGCGCTCTTTATGCTCTACTTTTTTGTGCTCAAGCACTTGTTCTTTTTCTTCTCCCTGTTTCTCTTTTTGTTCAGCTTTTTGTTTTTCATGCTCGATTATTTTAGGCTCTATCTGCTTTGTTGCTGCTCCACCTTTTTTACTTTCTTTTGTTTGAACTTCCTGCTTTTCTTCAGGAGCTCCAACCAATTCCGCTTTTACTTTTTCTCCTTCTTTCCAAACGCGAACTTGCACTCTTGGCGGTGGATGTTTTCGTCCATGGCTCATCAGTTCTTCATGGAGATATTTTCCTATTAAAACGTTCTCTGTCTTCATATGGCGGATGAGAAATTGCCGCGTTGCCTTCACTGCCTTCTTCGCGCGCTGATAGATTTTTACTTTTTGAAATTCCTTTCTCAGCGGGATTGTGTAGATTCTTTCGTCTGCCATTGATTATACCTTTGTCCGTGTTCTTCTCCATGAGCGCTTGACAGCAGTATGCCTGCCTGGATGCACGCGCCTTCCTTTACCGTAAATTTTTGGCACTGTCCAGAAGGGAGCCCACTTTGTTTGCTTTCCTTTCTTTGCCAACCTCTGTTTTTTTGCGGGATGTTTTAGCCTTGCCATTGTTGTTTTTTATCTTTTTGTGATCTTGAATTCTTTTTTTGGTTCCTGCATACGACGAAGGATTTCCTTGAAGGTTTCATCAGTTAATTTTTCCGCGATTTGATTTGTTTGAATAAACTGCATCAGCATTGAAACAACCTGAACTGCTTTGTCAGGATGCGCTGCCTTGATATTACCATACCGTGCGATTGCCTCCTTCGTTAAATATTGCTTGACTTTTTGCTCCAACGCTTCAAACTGTTTTTGCAGCTCGAAATATTTTTGATACTGATTTTCCTGTTCATTCATTTTTTACTTCTGATTTCGCACCGCAGATCTTATCCAGAAAGCTTCTGCCTTTTGGCGTCATCACACGACCTATATGCGTGCCGTGCTTATCTTTTTTAATATACTGCGCTGTTTCCAACTGCTGGAGAATCACGCGAATAATCTTTCCTGACGCGCGATATACTCTTTCCCGCTTATGACCTCGGTTTTTCTTGCTTGTGTAGTCTGTTCGTAATTTGCTTGTGCCGATAGGACCTTTCATATAGACTTTTCGGAGAATTGAGGCCGCGCGCATAAACCACCAATCTTCCTTTACCGGCGTTCGCATCTTCGCATGCCCTGTCTTGACAAATTGCGCCCAATCTGGCATTGTAATATCTTTTTTGAGGGCTTCTGCCGCCTTTTGAATGATTTCCTGCGGATTTTTATCGTAGATTGTTACCATTGTTTATATCTGCTCTTTTGTCTCTGAAAATCCTTTAAAAAGGTTTCTGAAAGATTTTGATCAATCGAAACATATATATATCTTCTCATTTCATGTATTGTTAAGTGTTAGCTTCATGGAAAGGAAAATATTATTGTACGCATTCGCGCTTGTTTTAGTATCATTTTTCTTCGCGACGTATTTATCTCAGGGGGAAGATCAAGATTTATTAAGTGGGAAGTTTGTAACACAGAATGTTTTCCCTTCTCCCGGAGTAGTTTGCGCTGCTCCATCTAAAATCGCAAGTGGAATAAATCCGTCAATACATAATCGCGATGTTGTTTACTATTCACCCTCTCTCCCAGGAATTGTTGATTATGACCTCGGTCCAGATCATGTAGGAAATACGGCAGACGATAGAGGAACCGTAACACTAACACAGGATCCTCTTAATGAAATTAGATATAGACCTCCTCAGATTTTTGGATCAAATGTTGTTTGGGGAGAAACCAATCTAAATTTAAACAAATTATCTATTTATGTCATGAATGAAGGTCCAGATGGTCTCTTTGGAACTCTTGATGATATAAAACCAACCCTCATATTTTCTACCTCATTCGGAGTATGGCCTTGGTTTTATCAGATCTATTATGGTCCTTTTATTTATGATAATATTGTTACTTTTGGAATTTATGATGCTTCCGTAGGCAAAGAAGCGAATTACTATTGTTTTACGGATACTATGTCTGGGCCTAACTCTTGTTTTTCTGGTAGTCCCCTCTCTTTAATAACTCAACAAACAGCAATCAAAAGTAAGGTGCTTGGTATGGGTGATTCAAATAATTTCGCTTTTTTATGGCAACAAAGCTCTAATTTTAATTCCGATATTTATTATAAAGATAGGTTAAATGAAGGATTTGTGAGAAACACAAATCTTTGGGAGTTTGACCCTGATATTATAAGTTGGCCATTTTTTACTTATATCGAACAGGAGACTATTAAAGGAGGCATGGCCGGCACCCCACAATTCAATGCTCAGATTTCTATCACGGATCAAAACTTCTTGAGATTATACCCAAAAAGCGGACATTCTCCGCCAAGATTTGGCCCATATTTCATCATATGGCAACAATATAAGAAAGCTTCTCCTTTTCCAGCCTATGATGGTCTTTACGTCAAAATGTTTGGAAGAAACATTCCAGAAGTCAAAGTCCCCTTTTCAGGATATGCTTCTAGTTTCGACGTCGACGATAATACTCTGGTTTTTGATGATACAAATGATTTGTATACTATTGAGTGTTCTTCTGTATAAGATCATACAATCTTCAGTATCGAATGTAGGTTCCACTCTAAAGCGTAGAGAAAAAGTTATATCGGCTTACGGCAATGATATATTTTTTGTTGAAGAAGACGGCCAAAGTATATAAGGTTGTTATGGAAATTGACGCCGATGGTTTTTTATAGTTCCTCATCTCTTAGAATTCTATGCATAAACGGCTCTTAATAACTGCTTTGATTCTTATCTTCATCGCTTTTCTTGCCGCGCAGATTTCCCAACAACAGCATACTCTTGTTACTGGTAATCTTGTTGCGGGAGAAAAAACCCAGGAAGATCTCTTTTTGCCCCAACAAGAACAACAACCCCCTACACAAAAAAATATGGCTCTCCAGCAGCAACAAAAACCGAGAAAAGAAACTGCTTTTCGCAATCTTGTTGCATGGTATGACTATCTTACCAAAGGTTAGCTCTTCACTTCATCTATTCTACAATCCCCTGGTGGTAATGCCTGCATCACTTCATCTAAATCAACATGCACTTTTTCCGCCTTCTCTAGAATATATCTAATTTTTTTTGCAGCATCGCTTTTTTTGAGATCTCCCTGCCTGATCTCTATTATTTTTCTACAGTGTTTTTTTATTGCAGTAAGCGGACCACACATCGGAATTGTGTCATTCCACAGTCCGAATCCCAGTTCGAGAATTGACCGGAGATACGTTCTTTGACCGTAAATCATAAATGATCCTTTTGGCAAACCAAATTCTTTCTTTATTTGCTCTGGCTTAATGCAGTAGACATCCGCAGTTGTTGCTTTTGCTGACCAACTTTTTGACATTGATGCGCAGAATATCGCAGCTTCTTCGATTTCTTCCTTGAGAATCTCCTTGCCATCTCCTTTGATGATGACGAACGGCGAACCTGGCAGCTGCGTATGAAAGACTAAATCTCCTTTTTCCGCATATTTTTTTACTAAGATATCATTTGTTGTCGCATCTGAGCCGCCAACGACTACTTTTTTTTCAGAAGAAATAAACCAACGAAATTTTTCAAACCAGTGTTTTTTTCTTTCTTCGAGCACGACTTTTGTTTTTTTCTTCCTGCTCTCTGCCTGCTCGATGCGCTTCAACGTTTCTTCATAGGCTCTTTTTGCGCCCTCTATTTTCTTCTTTGCGCGCTTTGCCTGCTCGTAATAAAACGCGGCATTCTGCGGCACTGATTTGAATACATC
>JBBSXE010000052.1:0-35149 GCA_038045925.1 Nanobdellota archaeon | reverse complement strand
TCCAATTTTTTGATGAAAGCGTGACTGTTGTTTTTTCCTGCGGCCAAATTTTCAACGACGCATATTGCGTTCCTTGTTGTTCATTACAAAATTTATGCGATTCATCACAATACGGAATTTTTTTACTTTTACCACAGGTGCAGAAGCTATATTTTTTCTTTCCTTCAAGCGTTATGGTTCGCGCTTCTAGAGGAATTTCTTCAGCGAGAGTATTGTTCATTGTTTCTTTCTCGTTTTCTCTGTTGTTGCATTGTGCACATAAATGGTTCTCGTTGGGAAGGCAATGTCAATCTTGTGTTTGTTCAGCGCCTCATACATCAAGCATGCTGCTTTTTCCTTTGTTGAAAATTTTTTCATGTATTGATCTACCCAGAACGTTGCTTGCAGATTGAGCGCGCTGTCACCAAAACCAATGAAGTACACTTTTGGCTTTTTATTTCCTGTTGTAAGTATGTTCGGCAGCGTTATCAGCGCCTTTGCGACAACACCCTTTACTTTATCGATGGATGTGCCATACGTGACCCCGAAGGGAATAACTGCGCGCGTGCTTTCATCAGGCTGCTTAAAGTTTTGTATTTTTGCGTTTGCCAATTGTCCATTCGGAATAATCAGCAGCTCATTATCCCATGTTTTTACTCGTGTACTGCGAAGCCCGATATCAATAACTGTTCCCATATCTCCATCAGAGGTCTTAATTACATCGTCAACCCGAAAGGCTTTATCTAAAATAATTGAAATGCCTCCAAAAATATTTGCCAGACTATCTTTCAGCGCGAGTCCGAGAACTAAACCCGCGATTCCAACTCCTGCCAGTAACCCTGTAATGTCTATCCTCAATTCATGAAGCACGAAAAAAACTGCTAAGAGAATAAAAACAATCTTCACGGATTTATGAAATAAGGGCAGTAAATCCCGATCAATCGTTGTCTCTGTTTTTTTCGCGAATCGATCTCCCCATTCTGTTAAAATAATGTTTACAATAGCATAGAGACCATACATAATAAAAAAGGCAATACTGATATCGAATAGATGATCTGCAATAGTTGACAACTGTATTGATGTAATCAGCCGCGTCACGCCTATTTTTAACCCGAGAATGATCAAAAGATAAAAAAGAGGTCGATGAATGCGCTTCAGAATGAGATCATCAACGCGTGTTTTTGTTTTGAACGTAACATTTTTCATGTAACTTCTGAGAGCAAAAGATACGAATTGCGCAAGAACATAAAAAAACAGAACAAGAAGTACTGAATGCACATACGTGTTCTGCAGATATTGCTGTTCAAGAATTTCTTTAAGGACCATGAAGCCAAGTATACAACATTCTTCTTTAAATATTTTTTCCCGGAGCAAAAGAGATCGAAAACTATAAAAAGAAGAACTAAATGATGCAAACTCCAATGAGCTTCAAACAATTTTGCGCAGAATTAAACGGTAATCGTGTTGAAGGTGAGTTAATCAAAACAATGCTTTACTCCTTGCTGGCCTCAGCAGCGATTCTTGTGCTTCTCTATTTTTTCTCCTTTCGCTTTGAAGAAGATTTCATGGCGAAAAAAGGATTCTTTTTGTTTTTTGCGGCCGTCAGTTATGCTTTGCTTGTTCCGACGATACGGCAAGTTCGCGCCTATAAAGAATTTCCCTGTATGACTGGTATGATGCTCGGTATGACTACTGGCATGGTTGCTGGTTTTCTTTCCGGATTTTATGTCGGCGCAACGAACGGGATGTTTTATGGATCAGTCTTCGGCATGATTGTCGGCATAGTTTTTGGCATCTGGATTGGAAAATGTTGCGGTGTTATGGGATTTATGGAAGGTATTATGGCTGGATTCATGGGCGGAGTGATGGGCGCAATGACTGCAGTGATGCTTCTCAACGATCATTTGAGCATTGCAACAGGAATTATCTTCTTTGTCTGCACTCTGATCTTAATTTCCCTTAACTACTTAATCTATTATGAAATGAAAGAGACTGAACGGCAAATACAAGAAGATCACTTCTTAACTATTATTCTCACCTGCGTTCTTATTTTCGCAACAACATGGATCATGGTATGGGGTCCGAGAAGCGGATTATTTGGATGAAAAAGGATATTCTGATGAGTGGATCGAAAAACGCATCAGAGGTATTGCTGTCCGACAAGAATTAACTGACGAATGGAAAGAAAGAGGAGTAGACGAAAACAAAGAATTTGCAATCCTCACGAATGAAATTTCAAAAGCCACATTCAACAAGACAGTAGAGGAATATAAAGATTTCAAGGGACTCAAAAAAGAGAATCTTCGCGATCATATGGGCTATATGGAATTGATCTTTACGATGCTCGGTGAAGCGTCAACAACAAAAATAGTGCGAAGCAAAAATGCGCAAGGATTTTCCGAGAATAAAGATGCTGCAAAAAATGGCGGAACTATCGCAGGAGATGCGAGAAGAAACCTTGAGATGGAATCTGGAGAATCTGTTGCTACGCCTGATAATTATCTTAAGGAAACTGAACAACGCAAAAGAAAACAATTGAAAGAAAGATAGCTTATATTTTTATTGGCTTTTTATGAAACCATGATTGCAACCTTTCCAGGAATAGCTTGCTTTGCTTTTTGCTCTTTGCTCGTTTCTGCATGTATTATTTCTATTTTTGCGCCAAACTGCTTTTCTAATAACAATTTCTGTTCTTTGAGAGCATCTGCTTCCTCTTCTAGTGAGATCACAATATCTGTTTTTAATGCGCCCTTCATGAATTGCTGAACAATTTTTGCAATGTCCTGACCTTTTTCTTTGTCTGCAAATTTTTTCATGAGTGCTGAGAAATCTCTGGTTTTTTCGGTGTGGAGTTTTTTGAAGAGCGGATATTTCCATGATTCTGCAATGAACAACGTAATTGTTTGTGGTTTGATCTTGATGAGATTGAGGATATTCGCGATGTCTGCAGTTGTTGCCTGAATAAATTTCTCTGCTGCATCAATTTTTTGATTTATTTTTTTCTCTTGATGTACTGGCCACGATTCTAATGTTATCACTTGTTTATTTTTCAGCTTTTCCCATAGTTCTTCAGTGATGTGCGGACAAAAAGGATGTAGGAGTTTCAAAAACGCTGCTGCGTCATGCTTCGCAATTGTTTTTTCCTTTCCAAGATCATCGATAAAGGTGCGCAAGCTGATCACGGCAAGATTATACTTAATCGCTTCAGTATACTGTGTTACTTCTTTGATGGTTTGATGAAGTTTGCTTTCGAGTCGCTTGCTTGACGTGGTTATAGTCATCGTTGCAAAGAGTGTAATAAGTTTTTGCAGCACTTTATGCACGCTCACAATGCCTTCAGTACTCCAGATCATATCTTTGTCTGCAGAAGCAACTGAAACTAAAAACATCCGTAGCGTATCTGCACCATATTGTTCAATCACCTCTAACGGATTAATGACATTACCGCGGGATTTTGACATCACATGACCATCTTCTCCGTGCAGCATCCCTTGGTTGAAAAGTTTTTTGAAGGGTTCATCGCACGTGACAAGACCAAGATCGCGCAAAACTTTGGTAAAGAAGCGCGCATAAATTAAATGACCACAGGCATGTTCTGCTCCGCCAACATAGAAATCAACAGGCATCCAAGAATCAGCTTTCTTTTTTTCAAAAGGTTGTTTTCCATTCGTTGGATCTGTAAAGCGGAGAAAATACCACGATGAATCAAAAAACGTGTCCATGGTATCTGTTTCTCGTTTTGCTGGCTTTTTACAGGTTGGACAATGCGTGTGAACAAACTCTTTATTTGTCTCCAGAGGATTGCCTTTGCCAAATGTAACATTTTCCGGAAGCAGGACGGGAAGATCTTTTTCAGGCACAGGAACAAGGCCGCAATGGCTGCAATGAATGAACGGAATGGGCGTTCCCCAATAGCGCTGACGAGACACGAGCCAATCACGGAGTTTGTATTGTGTTGTTTTTTTTCCTTTTTTTTGTTGCGTAAGGAAGTGTACAATCTTTTCCTTTGCTGCCGCGGTTGGAAGATCATTGAATTGACGTGAGTTGACCAATATGCCCTCGTGCGTATATGCTTCTTGCAAATAGTTCACATCAAGCTTTTTTTCTTTTGGTTGGATCACAATCTTTATCGGAATGCTATATTTTTTCGCGAACTCAAAATCACGCTGATCATGCGCAGGTACTGCCATCACTATGCCAGAACCATAGTCCACAACGACAAAATTTCCTGTATAAATCGGAATTTTTTCTTCTGTGAGTGGATGAATTGCATAGGATCCGATAAAGACACCTTCTTTTTCCATTTTATCGAGATCTTCCTGCTTTGTTGTGTTGAGCTTTTTCAGAAAGGAGTTTACTGCATTTTTTTGCTGTGGAGTCACTAAGGACATGAGTTCTGGATGCTGTGCTGCGACAACTAAAAATGTGACACCGAATAATGTATCTGGGCGCGTGGTAAAAACATGCCATCGCTCCAAGCAAGTGTTTAGCACTTCTGGCTCCTGTTCTCCGCAAATATGACTTCTTTCCGCAACGAAATCAATAATCTCGCCGCCAATCTTCTCTTTGAGATAGTCGGCTTTTTCTGCAGGAACCGCTGAATCTTTTATATCTCGCAAGATTACGATATGTTTCACATTCTTTTTTATGTTGTTGAAATCGAACTGCCAGTCAAACGTTGTTTCAAACGGTCGTTCTTTATCTTTGAATTTTGGCTGCGCAAATCCTGCCGCGAGAACTAATTTTTTTATGGGGTTTTTCAATTGCTCTACAATTTTCAACGCAACAACACTTCCTAAGCTATGGCCAAGAAGAACAGTATGTTCGTCGAACGTGTAGTTTTTTAGTACGTAGCCTACTTGTTCTGAAATATTTGGATTGCTGGTATTTGGTAAATTTGGAGCGAAAACTGCATGACCACTGCGTTCGAGTTCTTTTTTAAGCCAAGGAAAGAAATTTTTTTCCGCGCTGCCTGTATAACCATGAAGAAGAACGAAATTAGACTCAGTCGCAACGTCGAACACAATCTCGGCACCTTCACTTTTACCAATCCAGTTTTTCTGCATCTGCTTAATCCGTTCTGGCCAGTCTAAATCATCAATGGTGTCCAACAGCTCGTCTGCATACACAGTTGTTTTGATAAACCATTGTTCTAATTGCTTGATTTCAACGAGAGTCTCTTGATGGCGCCAGCATGCTCCTCCATGCACTTGCTCATTTGCCAACACCGTTGTGCATTGCGAGCACCAGTTGACGCTTGCTTTTTTTTTATAGACCAGGCCTTTTTTAAAAAAATGAAGGAAGAGGAGCTGATTCCAGCGATAATAATCTGGATCGCAGGTGGTGATTATCCGTTCCCAGTCATAGCTTAAACCGAGCGCTTGTTGCTGCACAATAAAATTCTTGATCGCTTGTTCAGTGTATGGTTTAGGATGGCTGTTTGCCTTGATGGCAGCATTTTCTGCAGGCAGGCCAAAGGCGTCGTAGCCCATCGGATAGAGAACGGAGAAGCCATGCATCCGTTTGAAGCGCGCGTAAATGTCGCCGAGAACATAGTTAAAGGCGTGTCCCATATGCAACCCCGTGCTTGAGGGGTACGGGAACATCTCTAAATTAAACCACTTTTTTTTACCAGCCGCTGAAGCAGTAAAAACCTTTGCTTGTTTCCAGCGCTGCTGCCATTTTTTTTCAAGCGATTTGAAATCCATCCTTTGCAAAGAATAAAGAGATTATTTAAAACTTGTTGTAACCAATAGATGCGCTTCATTTAGACGTTAAAGAACGCTCTTTAGATAATCAAACGTTTTCTGCAAAAGCTTAAATAAGCAAATAGAAGGGAAAAATGCCATGGGTCCGTAGCTCAGCCTGGATAGAGCACTAGCCTTCTAAATCATGAAGCAAGCTAGGGGTCGAGAGTTCAAATCTCTTCGGGCCCGCTCTTTATTTTTGTATATTCGAGTTGCGTAATCTTTAAATAGGAGAAACGCACAAAAAAGAAGCAATGAAAAAGAGTCTATATGGAATTATTACTGTATTCTTACTGAGTGTTCTGCTCCTCTCACCAATATCAATCTCCGCCCAGCAGTCTCCGGAAAAAATAGCGAAAATGCTAACGGCATTCGATGATCCGGCACTCTTGCAGGGATTTGTTTCTGCCACATTTGTTGATACTGTAACGAAAGATGATGCAGAAGCTGTTCTAAAAAGTTATAAGCTCCGCTTCTATCCGAAGCGCAATTGCACCACGGCAACAGATCCAGCAACAGGAAAGGAAAAGAAAACCTGCACTGCTGAAGACGCATGGGATGACAAAACAAAAACTGCGTTGATCATTGTCAAAGATGGCAGAGAAAAATCGACTGCGCAACTCTTGCTTGAGAAATCAGCATTAGTCGTCCGTGTTGATCCAGCATTCGAAGGGAAAAATGGTCCTGCGCCTCCAACGAAGAAAACAGATGATGATGAGGCAAAAACTGGCGAAACAAGCGATAAGAGTGGAGCAGACGGAAACAAAAACATCGGCAGCGAAGTAAGCGGATTCTTCTCAAAGATTATTAGTTGGTTTAAGGGATTATTTACAGGCTAGCAAGAGATATATTCTCAACACAATGTCGCTCAGAATTACGTAGGTGGGTCTTATGCGAACATTTTCTATTGTCGTATGTTTTCTTCTGATGATTGTATCTGTTCATTTGTAGTTATAAAAAATCATTATTGGTATTATCCTGCAGTTATTGGTGTGTGGCTATTTTTTGATATGCTTTCGTGGTTGCGAAAAAAGAAAACAACCTTGGATTTGCTTTTGAAACGAAAGTACGGGCTTTTTTCTCTCTGTATGCTTTATTAGCAATCTATGGTTCGCTTATTGAACTTATCGGCAATGCCTTGCTTGATTTCCGGAGCTACCCTTATTTGTCGACGAGCACGCTGATTAGTACGGCACCACTATTCTACCCATTTATTTTAATGTCTTTTCGAGAAACATATGTCTTTTTTTTCACAGTGCTAAAAAACAATATATTCGCGTTTGTGATGGCCATGGTTACAGGAATACTGCTCTGGGAGATACCAGGAACGACTGCTGGTGATTGGGCGTATACCATTCCATTTAGTTCAATTGCATTGTTTGGCATAAACTTCGTCGTTATTCTTGGTTGGAGTCTGCTTATTGCCGGGCCGTTGCTCATCTACTGCCTCTTACGCATAAGAGCAGGAAAGTAAAATAATTTATATACTTCTTCTTGTGTCAAATAATCATGTTTCGAAAATATGGGCTGTTGGGAATACTCCTTATTGTGCTTGTTGAACTGAATTTCTTTTTCAAAATCGAGCCGTTTGCAAGCTGGTATTTTCCTCTGGTATGGATGGGTTATATCTTGGTCGTTGACGCACTCGTGTATAAGTTACGAGGCAATTCACTCATCAGCAATCGGTTTTCTCAGTTTCTTGGCATGATTGTCATTTCTGCGCTGTTTTGGCGGGTGTTTGAGTTTTTGAATATTGCAACAAATAACTGGCAATATCAAGGATTAGATGATCTTGGACGATTCGCGGGAATGATGGGAACGATTTCTTTTGCGACGGTGCTCCCAGCATTCTTTGAGACTGTTGAGCTTATCAGAACAGTGCATTTGTTTGAGCATAAAACATTGCACAAAAAACATAAGATAACAAAACATTTTTTACATGTTGTGATGGGATTCGGCCTTGTTTGTTTTTTTCTTCCACTTTTGCTGCCGAAATTCGCATTTCCTCTTGTTTGGTTGAGCTTCTTTTTGCTCTTGGATCCGATCAATTATCTCCACCATCAGCCAAGCATTCTCGGTCATATAAAGCGCAAAGATCTCACATTGCCTTTGACGTTGCTGCTTGCAGGCATTATTCTTGGTTTTTTCTGGGAGTTCTGGAATTATTGGGCTGTGCCGAAATGGATCTATGATGTGCCGTTTGTCGGATTCTTTAAAATTTTTGAAATGCCGATTCTGGGATATTTAGGCTACTTTCCTTTTGCGTTTGAGCTCTATGCGATGTATTGGTTTGTTAGGAGCTTGTTTGTGCACAAAGAACATTTGCTGGAATAGAGACGAAACAATATCGAAAATATCGTTCTTTACTGACTCTCGAAAATCTTCCGAATATTCCGGAAAACTTCTAAATATACATTGAAAACAATGCTTACACTTCTCACCTACCCCCAGAGACTATTTAAAGATAAGAAAAATTATTTACAAGATGCAGTTTTCGCAACATGAAATTAAGAGGCTTGCTTACGCATTCATGCCTGAATTTGCAGAACTTGTTGGGGTTATCATAGGAGATGGAAATATCCTTTATCGCTATCAAGATAAGTTTTATAGGCTTATAGTTGTTGGAGATGTTTCTCAAGACATCGAGTATTTTATGAGATTAAAAAATATTATTTTCAAATTGACTGGAAAAGAACCAGTAATACAATCGAGAAAACATAAAAAAGGCTTTGGTTTGGAATTGCTTATTTATAGCAAAGCATTTATTTCTTTCCTTGTGGAAGATGCTGATCTCGATTATGGAAATAAAACCTTTATTGTTAAGATACCAAAAAGATTCACTATTTCCTGGGAAATTGCAAAACATGTTCTTAGAGGTATTTTCGAATCTGATGGCTCTCTTTATTTCTCGAAAAGCAAAGAAAATAATTATCCTACATATCCGCGAATAGAGCTTCGAACATCGAGCCAGTTACTCGCTTATCAGGTATTTGATCTATTAAATAAAAATAAATTCGAGGCAAAAATTATGAAAACGAAGTATGGGGATTTTAAAATCTATCTCAGCGGCGAGCATAAATTAGAAAAATGGATGAGGGAAATAGGGTTTAGCAATAGAAATAGTCTCACGAAATATTTACTATGGAAAAAATTAGGCTATTATATACCTCGTATTTCTCTTTTAGAAAGGGAGAAACTTATATAAATCAATTTCTTTGTTTCTTCTTTTATGCGCCGGTGGTGAAGCGGTTAACACTATCGCCTGCAGAGCGGTCATTCGCAGGTTCAAATCCTGCCCGGCGCTTATTCTTCTTGGTATATAGTTAAATCTCAAAAAAATTACCGATGTATCGAAATATAAGTCTCTATCTTCTACTCCTCTTGTAAAACAACTGAGAAAACATAAACAAAAGCCATTTAAATCCAAAAGCTATCGTTCTTTCATGAAACAACAGCACAAATTCTTAATTGTGCTGGGAATAATAGCTACAAGTATCGCGGCATGGTATCTCGCATCGCCGTTGTTTATTGATAAGGTCGTCAATGAAGAAATTCTGACAGCTCCAGACATAAATCAAAAAAATCAAGATGCTTCTATAAAATTGACCTTGCAAGGAAAATTTGCAGGAGCAGATTCGTTTCACCAAGTAAGAGGAGCAGCGAAAATTATTGAAAAAGACACGAAACGATATCTTGTCCTGGAGAATTTTGAGAGCACTAACGGTCCGGATTTGAAATTATACCTCTCTACAGATAAAAAAGCAACAGCATTCGTAGATCTTGGTGCACTGAAAGGCAACATCGGTAATCAGCAGTATGAAATCCCAAAAGAAGTTGACTTGAAAAAATATAACTACGCACTGATCTGGTGTAGGGCATTTGGTGTCTTATTTGGAAGTGCGGAATTGAGTAGCGGTTAAATAAGTATAACAGACAAGAAGCTTCATCATTCTTAAATACATATATCAATTCATATATTCCATTCGAAGATTTAACCGTGATGGCGAGTGCAGGTCTTATAATAAAAGGGATTTGTATCCTTGTATGGTGCTTGAAGGGGAAGGCTGTTCAAGAAAACGCTTTTACAGCCTTAAATCAAATAAGAAGTAGTATGGAAAAAGGCCTTATCAGGTTATTAGAAAGCAAGGTAGTGAAGATAGCAAAACTTCCAAAAAAGAATGATGTAACGGGCATTAGGCTAGAGGATTTACAAGGATATACGGTGCCCTTGATAAGCCATGATTATGCGGCAAAAACACCAGTCATGTGGAACACTCTCTATGAATCGATGAGAATGCCGCTACGAAATATCATGGTTGTTGCAGATCCAAAAAATACTGAAACAATTCTTACCGCATTAAAAAGAGATTCTAAGTATTTAGGGGGTGGAGTGGGTGTTTGTTTTAAAGAAGCAGTTATCCCTTACATCGATGAAGTAAGACCGGCAGATCTCAAGGCAATAAGTCGATAGTTCATGAAATGTTTTTGAGAAGGTGTCTTCATAAATATTTCTCTTTTTTACTAAAAAATTTTCTTTCTTGCTCAATATACATACTCTTCAATATAAATATTAATAAGCAAGTTCATCTATATATCTCTTATAAAAAAAGAGGTGCGCGTCAATGGCTAAAAAAAGTTCAGCAAAGCGAAGTAGAAAATAATTTTGCTCACGCTTTAGCGATCGACTCCTCAGTTTTGGAGTTTTTTTCTTTTTTCTTTTTTAACAGCGACTGCAGATAGTCTTTCTTTAATCTGAAGCCATTTCTCTTTGCTAAACGATGGATAGCACGGTCAAACTTGCTGCTGTATTGCGCCGCGATTTTCTTGCGAAACGCAACTTCTCGTGGCAAACCAAGCTGAAAAGCAGTTTCCTGGAGAATAATTTTCCGTCGTTCATGGTTGATTTTCAAGCTGGGGTGGATTTGCATCGCATATCTGACGAGAGACTCATCAAGAAACGGAGCTTGCAACTCAATGTTAAAGTGCTTTGCAATGGGCAGATCACGGGCAAAATCGCGAGTCTCCATATCTCGTAAGCCATCCCAGAGGCGTTCGTGGATATTTTCAAGGTCTTTTCCATAATCAATATGGCGAAGATAGCCTCCAAAAATTTCTTCAGCTCCCAACCCTCCAAGAACAAGGGTAACGCCGTCTTTTTTTGCCATCTCCAAGACTGCATAGACAACGCATCCAATGCCGACATGCGTGACGTCAGTGCTCTGCAGCAGGTGAACAACTTTTTTGATAATCTGTTCAGCTTCGTCCAACGATAAAATTTTTGTTGTAATCCTAAGTCCTAATTTTTTTGCTACATCTAATGACCAGATAACATCGGAAGAATTTTCCAAAGCAATCGTGTACAGCATCGGATCTTTCGCCAGCAAAGCTAATACACTTGAATCGAGGCCTCCAGAGAACGCAATGCCTGGGCATTCATACTTTCCTATCGCTTTTTTCAAAAGATGGCTCAAATGCGTGATGATCGTTTCTTTGTTCGTAAGCAAAGGACAATGTTCTAATTCTTGGCGAAGGGATTCAAACATGCTGGAAAAGAGACAATGGTTTGCTTTTAAATGCTTTTGCAAACTGCGATAAGATAAATGGCGTAATAAAAAAATAAAACTTTTTTTCAAGACAATGCGGTGCTTCTACAACATCCGTAATGTCTTCGAAAATCTATCTGAATGGCGTAAAAATAGTCATCCTTCTCGGAAAATATTCGATTGCTTTAAGCCACATTTCGCATTTTTCTCCCATATGTTCTTTATTACGTAATAGGTATCATACTGATGTTAGATCTATTCAGAACAGGAGAATTCGATGAAAACTACGATAATCTCGACCATAGTGATCAAATAAAGGTTGATAAGGTCCTCATCAAACTGAGAGAACAGGGAGATCATGTCGGAAAAGAACTACACTATTCTTTCTTGAGAGAAAAACGGATCGGTGGAAAACGTTTATATTTTCTTCTTTATCTCGATTTACACGCAATTTTGATGCTTTTTATCACGAATAAAAAAATGCAGCAGTGTACGATTGATAGAGTTCTCTCTGAACTTCCAAATTACGAGCGTTTTGTCCGAGAGCAGTTACAAGAAAATACTACTTCTTAGCTTCTTTTGGATTCCACTTGCGTATTCTGCCGTGCATGACATCATCCATTGCTCGTCGAAACTGGGTCATAATTTCCCAATCAACGGAATGTTCTTTTTCTTTGAGCATCAGGGCTTCTTTCTTTTGAAGAATGACGGTTTCCATATACAGTAGTGTTTCGTGTTCTCTTTATATACTTTATTGGTAAACTTCCGAAAAATTTACGCTTTGTTTAAAACACAGAAAATAATAAAAAACCATCACAAAAACAGAATGTTGAAATGTATTATTCAACTTTTATTTTTGCGACACGTACCCCGAGTGCATAACCTGTTTGATGGCTTATACAGTTGAGGCCTACATGAGCTAAGCCTTTAGTTGTATAAGCGCCAAACCTCGCGACAGACTGATGGTGAGGAAAGATGTAGAAAGAAGTTCCTCCGCGCACGTTTCGTTGCGGTAGGCCTTGCGACGTAGCATTATTTATCCAATCATTAAAATCTATCATTCTATCAGTCATTAAACATGCTTCAAGAGGTTCAATGATATTTACAAGATCTCCATTGAATTTTGGTAAGAGATAGTGAACGTGCATTTTACCAGGAGCATCTTTTTCATAAACCCCATTAATCCATTCTGTACGGGGTTCCTGTAATGGAGTATTGTGAGTAAGGTCTTTCCAAGCATCACTAAGGCGCTGTCGTGAAATGCGATTTCCTGCAGCGTCAAAGACATTCTTTCCTTTTGCACCACTACGTATTATTTTTGAATAATCGATAGCGAGACGTAAATTTAACGGAAAAGAATGCCCTGGCAAAGATTGAACTAAGTTCATTGCAAGACCATAATCAATATTACCTATGAAACCTTTTCCATTCAAGTCTGAGGCAAAGTTGCCTAATTCTATCTCCTCTTCTTCTCCCAATAGGTCAAATAGCAATCCTGAACGACGTAGCGCAGGAGTACACGCGAGACGGTCTAAGCAAACATAAATATCTGGATAAAGGTAACTTCCATGTTGCTTCGCTTCAAGCAGAACATAATTTGCAGATGGTTTCATGAGATTTCCTCAGTATAAAAATAAAAAGAAGAAAAGAAAAAATTTATCGTTTTCTCTTGGTTGATTCAGCTTCAAAATCTGCCATCTTCTTGTCTTTTTTTCTTTTTCCGCCGCTGAAAATCAGCTTAATGAAAAAGATCGCGATGATCACTAAGATGACGTCTCCAATGATCCAAAAGATTTTGGAGTTCGATTCGCCGCCGAATAAAGAGGCAAATGTGTTCGTTGTTGTGCCAGTGCTTGTACCACTTTTGCCGCCAGCTTCAACAGTAAACGTCCGTGTTTCAATCGTGTTGCCGCCAGCATCTTCCAAGACAACAGTTCCGCTGTATAAACCTGGGGCGAGATTGCTCTTTGCCTTCAAGTTCAAGAACACCGTGCTTTCCTGTCCCGCATTCAAGAATACTTTCTTGCTTGAGGAAGGCTCTGCAAAGTCATCAATATTGTCGAGGCTAACAGTGTATTCAACGCTGTCTTCCTCTTTGTTGACAACCTTTACAGCAACGCTTGCAAGGCTGTCTTTGCTTAAGGTTATTTTTTCAGCGCCAACAACAAGAGCGTTACCTACGCCACGAGGCTCGTTGTTGCCTGTTCCTGGTTTTCCTGTGTTGACGGGTTGCCCTTCTGAACAGAGGTTGTCCATCGTCAATGTCGCAGTTTCACTGAGTTTTGTGTTATCATAGAATGTCTGCAGCTGGAAGATAAATGGACCTTGGCTGATCGTTCGTGGATTAACAGGAACCAAAAAGATTTTCTCATCACGGTCATTTTCATCCAACTCTAAACCTGCAATACGTTCTTGGTAGTTCAAGATTCTGGAGGTCGCTTCAATCGCAACGCGGTCTTCATCTGATCGTCCCAAGTTCATGTATTCAACACGAAGATTGATCGTCGTATCGTCGCAGCTTAAGGATGTTGGATTCGCATTCACGGATTTAATGATGATGTCATGGCTTTTTCGCTGGATTTGAACATCAAAAGCAAGCAGTTCACCATGTCGAGCGCCGTTTTCATCTTTGCCTTCTGCTGAAATATCACACGTGGTGTCTTCATCCTCAGCATCGTCTTGAACGCTGAACGTGATTCTTTCCGTTTCTTCATCTTCTGTGCCGATATCGCCGATATCTTCTGTTTTATCATCGAAATCAAAATTGTCTTCATTATCACACTGGATCTTGAGTTTGACATCTTCTGCGTCAAGGTTTGTCTCATCATCAAAATTATTCTCTACTCCAACTTCAAGCTCAATTTTGTCTCCAGGTTTGATGTTTTCAAGATCATCTCCTGGATCAATGCTCTGACTTCCTTTTCCATTGATAATCGCCTTAATATCTTTAATGGAAAGTCCATTTTCCCGCTGCATCCAAATTTGTACAGTGCCTTTCTGAACAGTGTTTTCAAAGAGATCAACATTCGCGATAAGGAAAGCGACCGCGTCGAATGCGCTGTCAACAGCGTCTAATGTTTCTGGAATGCGTGCCTTGATCTGTATGCTCGCTTCGCCATTTTTTGGAATGGTTGTTGGTCCGCCGACAAGAGTCAGCTGCAAATCAGTTGCTGAAAAACCAGACGCAGGATTCACGCCAATGCTGTCAATAATAATTGCATTGGTAAGATCGCTATTTTTTATCGTAATGGTGCTCGTAACAAAAATATCTTTCTTGATAGTGTCATCATGCTTCGGATTGCTTGCTTCTTGTGTCGCGCTTCCGTGCGTTGGATTGTTCTTATCGAAAGTGTTTTTCGCAGTTAATTGCGCTTCAACACCAGCCATTGAAAATCCTACTAAGAGAATGATCAGTAAACTCCATATCATCAATTGTTTCATGCTGTAAACCCCCGTATCAATCGATTGTATTGTGTTGCTATTGTGAAGTTGCAACTTATATATAAAGGTTGTGGTTGGTATGATTGGATATAGATGATTCAGCGTCTATATCTTGCTTCTTTTCCAAGTTACAAGCGCAAAACGAATTGCCAAAAGGACAAAAATAAAGACAATAATATTTCCAATAACCAACAGGCTTGTCGGTACATCGCCAATCACAGGAAACATTGGCTGTTTTTTCGTCTGCACTGTAATTCCTGTTTCATCAACCATGATCTGGACGTCTGTTGACGCAATAACCTGTGCGCCTTCCTTCAGGAGAAAAGTTGCGCCATAAAGACCAGGCGTTGTTTGTTCATGGAGAATCAAATCGAAAAAAACTGTTGTCTTTGCGCCAGGATTGATCGTGATAGTTTTCGTTGTCGCAGTGGCAAAATCTTCAATATTTGCAGTGCTCATGATCAAGATTGCTTTTTTTGCCTGATTATTAACAATTTCAACAGGAACGCTGAGGACTTTCCCGCGCTGTCCAGCAAAGGACTTTTCTAAAGGCTTTATAATAATCTCTTGTAGATTTCCTGTTGGTTGCTGTCCATCGCAAGAAATGATATTAAGAGGAATAGTGTAAGAATCTGAACCGCCATCAAATTTCACATCCATCTGCAAGGGATAGGATTTTTGTTGTGCTGTAGCAGAGATAGTAAGCTGAAAGTGGCGGATTGCAGTATTTTCTTCTTTTGAATCAAAGCTTTCCAGAGTAAATGATTCTGAACGTTCATTGATGCCAAGTTCTCGATTTTGAACAGAAATCACAACATTCTCATTATCGTCGCTGCCGATATTCACGATTTTAACTGCGGCTGAAAGAACATCTCCGCATGCGGCGACACTTGGAAAAAGCTGCGATTCTGCTTCGTCAATCACAATATCATCATCTTCCAATTCTATATTGACTTTTTGCTTTGCCTGCACGCAATTTAATTGTTCATCTTCGTCATCAAATGCCTTGACAATTAAAGTTAACTCATCATCTTCTTCAAGGTCATCCTCATCAACGGGAATCATAAGTTTTAAAGTAAAAGATTCATCGCTTGTTTCATCAATGCGCCGAGTTGTTGAGGAGGTATCTGCAATATTTTGGTTATCATGAAAAAGAAATGCTTCCACTTGGACACGGATATCATTCTGGCCTTGGTTTTCTACTTCGACTTCAATAGAAACAGTATCACCGGGCTTGAATTCGTCTGACGTTTCAGGCTCTTTAATGTCAATTTGTAAAGCTGAACCAACTTGACCAAAATCACAAACATCAGGTTCAACCTCAATATCAAGTTGGAGAGTGTCTTGTGCCGTGCTTCCAGTAGTATTATCCTTCACCGTTAGGATGCCGCCAAATTGCTCAAAACTGATTTGGGAGTCTGCCTTGAGCGTTATAGTGATCACCGCGCTTTGATTAGGAGTAATCTGAGGTGATGTAGGCGAAAATGTAAGCGTAATCGTTTTCCCATTGCTATCAGTAAGGTCTAATTGGCTCGTATCGAATACAGAGCTGATTGAGGTTGTTCCGGTATTTTGGACCGTAAACGAAGCGGTTGTTGTTTGACCTTGCGCAAGATCTATCTGCAGGGTTGTTTCAACAATAGTAAGTGATGTTGTTTGCGCATACGCAGTTGCAATACTCAAGAATAGGAAAAGTGCTCCAAGAAGGATTATTTTTTTGTTATGCATTGATTGCTGTACCCCTAAGAGATTTAATTGTTACTCAAAAATAATAACAGATATATATAAATCTTTTGGTTTGTATATTCTCAGTATTTTCGGATAAAGAATTTATCAATCAAGAACAGGACAATAATCACAAGTAAGAGATTAATAATAATCCAGAATAAGGTTGTTCGTACTGCGCCATCACCTTGATTTTTTCCTGTAACTTCAAGCGCGATCGTGTCTGCGGCAAGAGATTTTCCATCAGCTGCCACCGTAATTGTCGCGCTTTGTTTTTTCACAGGCGCGGTCGGCTTGATCTTCAAGTTCATGTAAAGAGTAGATGTTTGTCCAGGCTTAAGCAGAATTTTTTTCGTTGGCGATGGCTCTGCAAATTCCTCAATATTAGTGAACGCGATTATAAATTCTTTTGTTGCTGAACCTGTGTTTGCGACCTTCACAGGAATACTGACAGTGCTTCCTTGCGCCGCGTCCAATGAAGATTGTCCGAGAGTGATAACCACATCTTCATCTGCTGCTCCTCGTTGCTGTCGCGTCGGAATTGTCGCCCGCGCACCACACTGATTATCGACAGAGATAGTTTCACTGTTGCTTTCTTTGGTATTGTCATAGAATGTTTTAATCTGTATTGCTTTTTCTCCCGTGGTTAATGATGGTGGAACAGGAATAAGGAAATTCACATCTTGAACATTGTCTTCATCCAGCTCAAATGAATTTGTTCGTAGCTGATAGCTGAGATCTTTGCTGATAATCTCAACAACAGCATCGCTTTCATCTGTTTTTCCAAGATTACGAATGTCTGCTCTAATGTTGATGTTCTGCGTTTCACAGAGTATGCTGCTGGGTGTGGCGTCGAGCCCTTCAATCTGGAGATCGTGGCTTTCTCGCTGAACGCTGAGGGTAAATTCGAGAGATTCTGCATGCCGTGCTCTGTTTTCATCATCTCCCTCAATAACAAGCGTGCATTTTGTGTCACTGTCTGCCGCGTCGTCCTCAACAGCAAATGTGAAGGTTGTCGTTTCTTCATCTTCTGTGCCGATATCGCCGATATCTTCTGTTTTATCATCGAAATCAAAATCATTCTGGTCGTCGCAATCGATGCGTACTCCTACATCTTTCATGTCAAGATTTGTTGACTGATCATAGGTATTTTCCGCAGTAATCTCCAATTCAAAACGATCCTTGGGTTTGATGTCCTTGATATCGTCTTTATCGTCAACGTTTTTGCTACTCTTATCATTCACAAAAAGAGTTGTGTCTGTGAGGTCTAATTGATTTTCTCGCTGCATAAATGCGCGGAACGTTGTCCGAATTGGCGCGCCAATGGTATCTTGTGCTTCAACAGTGATGTCTGCAACCGGAAGCGCAACGGCATCATCATTTTGATCAACGGCGTCTAATGTTTCGGGAATTCGCGCTTTAAGAGAGATTGTCGCTGATGCCCCTTTCGCGAGAACTGTCGGTGTGCTCTGGAGAGAGATATTCAAGTCACTCAGCGAAAAACCGCTCAATGGAGCGACGGAAAGAGTGAAATTTGAAAGCGTTGAAGAGCCTGCATTTTGGATGCGAATAGTAGTGGCGTCAAAAATATCGAACTCACTGGATTCATCACTGCGTGGATTGCTTGCTTGCTGGTTATCATCCCCGAATGTCGGCTTTGTTGCGGAAAACTGATCAAGAATGACTAACGTGCCGTTTCCGACTTGTGCCACTTGAATTTGATATTGCTGCGTAACGGTTGCGTTTGCGTTGTCAGACACTTTTACAAGCACTTGGTGTTGGCCAAATTCAGATGCGTTCGGAGTCCACATGATTCTTCCCGTAACGGTATCAATTTTTGTGAGAACCATAGTAGGTGGTGCCGTGACAAATGTAAATGTTAAGGCGTCTCCAAATTGCAGATCAGGATCAGTTGCTTTGAGGTCGTACATATACGGTATATTGATGACTGCGCTCGTCAGCGGTGATGAGGTGATGGTTGGAGGATCATTGATGTTTGCGACAGTGAGCCAGAACGATTCTGTATCTGTTGCGCCTGCGGTATCAGTGACCGTAACAATAACTTGCTGTGTTCCAACCTCGTTGTTTGTTGGCGTGAAAGAAAAGTCTGCCTGTGTTGCTGAGTTCTTCGTAACAGTGAATCGAGGATTATTTGTCGTGTACGTCAATTGGTCTCCAAAAGGAAGATCAAGATCTGATGCGGTTATGGAGGTCTTCAAAGGAATTCCCTGTGTCGTAGATTGGTTTGAAATAGGATCAAGATCTGGAGCTCTATTTGTGTCGAGAACGGTAACAGCGAAGAAAACAAAGCTGCTTCTGCTCGTGTTGTCTGTTGCAACAACGGTCACATTATGTATGCCGCTGTCGCCGAATGTCGGTGCATAGGTAAAAGAACTGCTGGTGGTTTGTAGTTGCGTATCAAGATACCAGGCAATGCTGACAACAGGGTCTCCATCAGGGTCAGTGACGTTCACAGCAAAGAGAAGCGTTGCATTCTCCTGGACACTCGGAGTCAACGTATTTGGAGCAAGAACTTGAATCGTTGGCGGATTAAAGAAACTCGTGAAGAACACAGAGAGATTGCTCGACGCATTTAATACACCATCGGTTGCGATAATGCCCCATCCATAGGTTTTATTGTCTTCAAGTGTAATGGTGTGTTGAAGATTTGTTGTTTGGATAACCGTAACGTTTGTCGCGTTCAGTCCTTGATTAATGAGCTCTCCAGTCACAACATAATAGCTGACGGAATCGTTATCAGGATCTGTTGAAGGATTCCACTGTAAAAGAACTGTTGGGTCCCGGAGCAGCGCGCCATTGAAAGGGCTGATCAATGTTGGTTGTGTTGGCGGATCATTGACATTCGCTACTTGAATCGTGAAACTTTGTAAGTCAGTAAGTCCAGCAGCGTCACGCACTTCAACAATGATAGGATGTTGGCCTACTTGATTAAATTGAGGAACCCATGCAATAATGCCGGTTGTTGGAGCAATAGCCATAAATTGCGGCGCCTGCTTCAAGATAAAGATGAGTGTATCTCCAAAAGAGAGATCAGGATCGTGCGCAGTGACTTGGTAAACATACGGAGTATCTTGTGTCGCTGTGGTGACAGGCGTAGAATTGATTTTTGGAGCGTCGTTTTTATTCAAGACCGTAATCGTAAAATTTTGCATGACGGAAGCATTTGCTGTATCGACCACGACAATACTGACAGGCGTTGGAGCAACTTGCGAACTGTTCGGAGTCCAAGTAATATTTCCCGCGTTAGAAAGAACCATGCCTGCTGGCGCAACTGCTAATGACGTGATTAAAGGATCATTATCGCCATCAAAGAGGATCATGTTGTACGCATACAAACTATCTTGCTGCACGGTCAAGTTCGGTGTTGAGCGAATTTCCGGAATATCATTGACAGAAGTCACGCTTAAAAATAAAACGCTGCTTGCTGTTGCAAAAAAAGGATCTTGCGCGATGAAAATGACGGAACGACTGCCAAAAAAATTAGAGTCAGGAATAAGGGTTGCAATGCTTGTTGTTTGATTAATAGCCAAGGTAATATTATCTATAGAAAGTGCATAAAACGCAAGAGCCTCGCCATCAGGATCAGTTGCGTACTGCGAGAGATTGATCGTTAAATTTGTATCTTCCAAGATGCTTTGCTTTCCTAAAGGAGAAAACGACGGTGCTCTGTTGAGGTTGAGAACAGTAATGGTTATGGTTTCCGAATCCCAATCAATGCCATCAGTCACATTAAAGGTAATGCTATAATTTCCTGCGTCTGTAATGGTTGGTGTCCAACTGAAAAGACCTGTGTTTATATCAAACGCAAATGGCGATGGAAGAACTCCGGCTGCATTTGTATCAAACAGAAGAGGATCGTTATCAGGATCTGAAGCATTCAGTTGAATCGTCAAGAATTGTGTTTCGAGAAGTGTTCGATCGCCGATAGGATTCAATATTGGTGGAATATTTCCCGCGACGCTATTTTGGTAGCCCGGCGTTCCTCCCTGAATAAGGCTTTCTGCAAACGCGGAGTTGTTAGGATTAAATCGTTC
The DNA here is from genome assembly GCA_038045925.1 of Nanobdellota archaeon. Lineage (GTDB taxonomy): Archaea > Nanobdellota > Nanobdellia > SCGC-AAA011-G17 > UBA489 > UBA489. Next base: position 14,659 of record JBBSXE010000052.1, on the reverse strand, counting down.
TAAAGAATAATTTGTTTTCGTTGGAGCAAAAAAACTCAAGTCCAAGAGATCAATAGGTATACCTGTATCTGAAATAAGTTGAATGACTGTTGTTGAACTCATGCCAGTGTTGCCTAACGCGCCTTTAACACGATAAATGGATGCGTTTGCTGCAGTAATGTTGCTTGTATCCGCGATGATCAACACAAAGGGGGATGATACAAGAACATCCGGAGTCAATGTTTCTAAAGTGTTTCCGATTTTAAGAGTGTAGTTCGAGATATTGAGATTAGGGTCAAACAGAAAAAGCTCGATGAGCTCATTTTCTTTTTGAGGAGCTGGCGCCGCATAGAGCACTTCATTGATCACTGCTTGTGCGCTTGCGAGGTGCGCGGAAAAAACAAGTCCTGCGAAGAGGAGAAAGAGGCTTCCTATTAGTAAAAACAAAGCTCTTACACGCATACCAATATCCCCCAAACTGTCATGATACAACTCGAAAGTGATTAAACATATATAAAGATTATGGTGTTTTAGTATTCACTACATCGTTGCATTAATCAAACTTTTTACTGCTGTGTTGCATAAATAAAATTGAACATCACTCCTTAGAAAAATTCTACGCCGCCACTTTTTCTTGGGCATATCTCCTAAGAACTGCGTATGCCCAGAAGCGTCGCTTCACCTCTTTGCACATATTTTCAATCTTTTTTGAGCGAACTCGTTCGCTAAAAATCCGTTTCACTGCAGAAAAGATACCTTCTGTGCCGGTCCATCGTCGCCCATAATGTTTTATTTTCGCCCACTTTTCATAGCCCCATCTACGATATTTTTCAACTTCTATCCCTCTTCTCCATGATCCTCCTCCACCAAGGATCAACAACAGCATTTTCCCGTAGCTTAATGATTGGGTCAATGCCATACTGGTCGCAGAAGTCAAATAAGTGGTGTGTATCGCCAGCGCCATCCATGAAAAACTCATTTATGTTGTATCCTTCGTCAATTAACTCTTTCATATGTTTCTCTGCCACTTCAGGTTCAGAATCGCCCTCACCCTCGAGGGCGACTTCTACTCTGAGCAAGTCTTTGTCGTATGGATCTGCGGTGATCGTAACTTTAATGAATTTCTTTTTGCCATCACCATATTTTTCCTCAAAATATTCTCCACCCATATTCATTTTCATTCCTGAGCCATCTGTTGATGCTGAGATGGTCTCTCTTCGGCTTTGGAAGAGGCTCATCGAATACAGTAACACGACGCCAAATAGTTGTGTAATCATTGTATTCTGGAATTTGTGCAAAAGCGCAAACCTGGCGTGTTATTCCCTCCACAGCCCGATAATTATAGAGTTGTGCCCAGAACGCTTGCAATCGTATTAAAGATTGATGAGATTGGTAAGGTGCTCCCACCTTCCCTGTGTTCATCTCTTCAAGCTCTTTGTCCCAGTTTATAATCCAATCAAAATCCAAGTAATAAACTCCTCGCAGAACAAGCTCTTCATTGGTTTTTTTCCCAGTCTCGAATGTATGTAACTTTTTTACCCCATCTTTTACCTATTTTTCCCATGTAAAACACCTCTTTTTCATGACTATCACCTCTTTACTGAACGTATTTTCAGTAAAGTTTATATACTTGTTGGTTCCTCTATCATTAAATGGCAAGAAAATCAATTATACTATACGATTTGAAGAGCAAAAAAACCAAAGAGAAGACAGATATAACAAGGAAATTATTTGGGTTTAAAGACGAATCAAATAACGGTAATTACACGTACGAGCGGGAAGGACTTCTAAAAAACATTAAACACCAAAAATGGAATAAAGTAGCGATTCTTATCAATTCTGAAGACGAAGCAAAAGTATCGAAAATCTTAAGAAAATTCGGACTTAAAGTCCTCATAACAAGACTCCCAGAATAATTGTGCAACACAGCACCCAGATGCGCTTAAATTAAGGAATTGCGGGTCGTCACGCATCTTTTGCCAATCATTCGGAAGTTTCAATTTACCCTTGTCAATTACATATATTCTGCCTACACCTAATGCTTCAGCTGTTCTGATTATTCCCATCAAATTGTTGACTAAGTTAGGATTTTCGATAACACAGACTAATGTTTTTGATCTAAACTGAAGCTTTATTGGCTCTCTCGCGTAATGATGATTTTGACATTTTAATCACAAGTCTTGATATTGATATAAATAACCGGGTAAATTAATAAAGCTTGTCTTTTAATCCTCGCCGACCCCCATTTTAACTATAGTGCCGGCAACTTTGAGTTTTTGCCTTCGGCATTGTTGCACTAAAAATCAGGTCTTCCCGTTGGTCAGACGAAACTAACAGGAATTCAACGAAATTTTTTGCGCTATAAAAAAAGAAAAAAGATGGTTTATTTACTTTTTCTTTTTCTCCTCACTGTCCTTTACTTTATAGTCCGCGTCAACAACGTTCTCCTTTCCTTCTTGTTCACCATCGCCTTTCTTTTCCCCTTGGGCCTTTGCCTGCTCCTGAGCGGCTTGCTGATACATTTTCATACCGATTTCCTGCGACACTTTCTCGAGGCTGGCAAGCTTTTCTTTCAGCGAGTCTGTCTCGCCCTTCGTAAGCGCGTCTTTGACGTCCTTCAATTCTTTCTCAATTTTTTCCTTGGTGTCTTTGTCAATTTTTTCTTTGTATTCCTCAAGCATTTTTTCTGTCGCGTACACAATAGTCTCGGCTTGATTTTTTGTTTCAGCGGATTCTTTTCTCTTTTTATCTTCATCCGCGAATTTCTCCGCTTCTTCCTGCATTTTTTTAATCTCGCTTTCACTCAAGTTCTTTGATCCTTGAATCGTGATGCTTTGCTGCTTGTTTGTCGCGAGGTCTTTCGCGATCACGTGCACAATGCCATTCGCGTCAATGTCAAAAGAGACTTCAACTTGTGGAATGCCTCGTGGTGCTGGCGGTATGCCATCAAGAATGAATCTCCCGAGAGTTTTATTGTCCGCAGCCATCTCACGCTCTCCTTGCAAGACATTAATTTCTACTTGACGCTGGCTGTCTGCTGCTGTGCTAAAAATCTGGCTTTTCTTTGTTGGAATTGTCGTGTTTCTCTGGATAAGTGAAGTTCTGATTCCTCCGAGCGTTTCAATGCCTAATGTTAACGGTGTTACATCTAACAACAACACATCCTTGACCTCTCCTGATAATACACCTGCTTGAATTGCCGCTCCCATCGCAACGCATTCCATCGGATCGACGCCGCCTTCTGGATCTTTGCCAAAGTATTCTTTAATGAACTTCTTCACCATCGGCATCCGGGTTGGACCACCGACAAGAATAAGCTTGTCAATATTTTGTTTGCTCAATTTCGCGTCTTTGACCGCTTGATCTAAAGAGATTTTACATTTTTGCACAATGCCATCAACCAATTTTTCTAACTGCGCTCGCGTTAGTTTCATCACTAAATGTTTTGGCCCTTGATTTGTTGACGTAATGTACGGCAGATTGATATCTGTTTCTAACATTGTTGACAATTCTATTTTCGCTTTCTCCGCCGCTTCACGAACGCGCTGTATCGCAATAGTATCGTGATTTAAGTCAACGCCTGTTTCTTTTTTGAACTGCTCAGTAATGTGTTTGATTACAATATGATCCATGTCAGTTCCACCAAGCTGCGTATCTCCGCTGGTGCTTTTCACTTCAAAGACGCCATCACCAAATTCCATAATCGTGACATCTAATGTTCCGCCGCCGAAATCAAAGACGAGAATCTTCATTTCCTTCTGCTGCTTGTCCGCTCCATACGCAAGAGAAGCCGCAGTTGGCTCATTTACCAGACGAATAACTTCCAGTCCAGCAATTTTTCCCGCGTCTTTTGTCGCTTGTCGCTGCGCATCATCGAAATACGCTGGCACGGTAATGACTGCTTTCTCCACTTTTTCTCCTAAAAATGCTTCCGCGTCTTTCTTGATTTTTTGCAGAACGAAAGCGGAAATCTGCTGCGGCGTATACTTTTTTCCATAGATTTCATATGTGTGATTGCTACCCATTTTTCTCTTGGCAGCCATGACTGTTCCTTCTGGATTGGAAACTGCTTGACGCTTTGCTGTTTCTCCGACTAAGACTTGTCCATCTTTGGTAAACGCGACAACACTCGGAAATGATTTTCCATACAGAGAAGCTCCTTCAGCACTCGGAATAATTTTTGGTTTTCCACCTTCAAGAACTGCTGCTGCTGAGTTCACCGTCCCTAAATCTATACCTATGATCTTTGCCATTGTTTTATTCCTCCGATTTTTGTATTATTTTAAGTATTTTATGTTTATCTTAAATAAACTAAGATATGTTAAAATGAACTTATATATAAATCTTACGGAAATTTTTGGTAACTACTTAAACGAGATGATCAACTACCAGGGGAAAAAAAGCTATGGGAGATATTTCAAGCTGGCAGGCATATGTAAAATGGGCAAATAGCTATGAACTGAGAAAAGAAATGGCGAGAGAGCAACTTTCAAAAGTTACAGCGAAACAACATGCAACTCTTTGATTCTTTCAAAATCTCTCTTGTTCTTCGTCAAAAATGTTGTACAGCCATTCGCTAAAAGACTACCTGCAATAAGCAGATCAATATGATCAATCATTTGACCTTCTTTGCTTAACGTTCCTCCTATTCTTGCAGCTTCTATCGCTGCTTTTCGTTGAAATGGTGCAATAAACGTGAATACGTCGAGAAGCGCTTCAATGTCTTTAATCTTTTTTTCCGTCAGTTCTTTACTTGCATAAGCACCATAAAAAAGCTCATACACAACCAGCTCACTTGTCCAGAAATCTTCATCGGAAGACTGCCGTACCTTTTCCCAATCAGTATGCTTACGAAGAATATCTATGATGACGCTTGTGTCAATGCCGATCATATTTTTAGCCTCTCAATTCTTTTTTTTAATGAAGCATTAAGTCCCTTTCTTGCTTCCAGAACATGAAATTCAAACTCTTTCCACGCGGACTCTGGCATATCAGCCCAAATGCCGGCAAAGTCAGATAAATGCTTCTTCTTCTGAAAATGTTCGACAATCACCTGAGAAAAACTCTCTCCAGGACGTTTGTGCCGGCTCAGTAACGTGTATGCTTTATCGGTGATTGCAATATTTTTGGTTACCATCTGTGTATACGTATGTGTACTCATATTTAAACCTTCCTGCATCAAATCAAAAGCGACACCCATTTATGTTCCTTTTCCTATTTTTTCCGGAATATTGATTGTAGAAAACACATGTATTTCGAAATACACTCTTCTATTTCCGAGAATAGCCTTTTCTTCGCAAAATTTCCAAAGAAGACGAAAGTATTTCATCCCCTTCTTTCTCTTTATTCTTTCTTACGATCAACACAATCCTGAATCAGGACAAATGAAATGTATGAATAAACGAATGTTATAGACATCAATAACTTTGGTTGTTTATACAAATATAGTCCACATTCTTAAAGATTATTCTGTATTTAGTTTACGACACAAATAAGTTATAGGTTCCTGCATAAAAAGAGGTTTATCCTGGGAATTCTTCAGACTATCATTGCGAGTATTATAGCCTACTTTTGTCGGAAACTAATTTATAGACAACAGTTTTATTCTCTTCCGTAGCTTATAAAATCAGAAAAGCTATGTTTATATACATGTTCAGTTTATATTATAAAAAAATGGTCAATAACCGGCAAACGAGAATAGAAACAAATGAAAAGATTCTTGTAGGCAAACCTATAATCAAAGGAACACGCATTGCTGTTGAGTTTATTCTTGAGCTTTTAGCGAATGGATGGACGACAGAAAAAATACTGAAAAATTACCCGCAATTGAAACGAGAGGATATTCAAGCAGCATTAGAATATTCAGCGCACGCAATTAAACTTGAATCTGTTTATTCTTTGTCATGATGAAATTTATTGCAGACGAAAATATTCCGCAAGAAGTCATTGACACATTGAAATCACAGGAGATAGACATTATTTCCATTTTTGATATCAAAGCTGGTTTATCAGATGAAGAGGTGTTGACCTTCTCAAGAAAAGAAAAAAGAACGCTGATTACCTTCGATAAGGATTTTGGTGAAATGATCTTCAGAAAAAAGATGAAAAACGAAGGCGTTATTTTTCTCCGTCTCCATCCACAGTCACCAGAAGAGATTACACAGCTTCTCAAAAAGATTTTCCAGATGAAAATAGATTTTACAACATCATTTTGTGTCGTGGAAAAAGAAAGACTAAGAATCATACCCTTAAACCAGTAGTTAGGGAATAAGCGGGAGAAAAGCTACGTTTATATACCTGTTTATCTTACGTCAACAGAAAATGATCTACGAATTTCGACGAGTAACACTCATCAAAACAAGAAAACCGCAGAGAAAAGATTTGAATACTGATCTGCAATGGTTCTCAGAATCTCTCGGCTTATTCTCTCCACGAGATAAAGAGCGCTCCTGTTTTCGCATTTTTGTTGAGCTCGTCAAAGCAACGCGCAGACGGCAATTGTTAAGCTCAGACGATTTAGCGGCACGAACGAATCTTTCACGAGGGACTGTTATTCATCACATCGCTCATCTCGTCGAATCAGGATTAGTTGTTCAGCATGAGGGCAAATATCTCTTACGCGTAGAAAACTTAGAAACCTTGATTGAAGAACTGCAGCGCGATCTCCAGCGCGTATTTGAGGATTTGAAAAGCATGGCGCAAGAATTGGATGACCAATTAGGATTGTTGAAACGAGATACACGGAAGACAACAACAATTTCCGATTGACACTATTTTTTCTTATTGAATATTTTCCAAGAACTTCTGTATTTCACTTATTTTTCTCGGATTTAAAGAGATATGTTCGCCAGATCCTTTTCCAGTTTTTTTCACAAGAATGATGATCCATCCTTCATTTGTCAATTCTTTTATCACCTCTTCAATTATTTTGTTTCCTTTGTGGGTGTTTCGATAATGTTCTGGTACCCCTTTCGTAACAAAATCAAGAGGAGTATGCTTTCCACCCCATGTATTCGATCGCACGAGCTTTTGAAGAATAAGTTTTTTCAACACTTCATTCTCTTTCATAAAGACATTATAAATAAACTCCTTAATAATATTTTCTTGCACTTTTTGTACATTGATATATGATGACAAAAGATTTAAATATCCTGAAATACTTGATAAGAACATGGAAGAATCACTGTTCTTAGATTATGTAGGAGATAATCCTCGGATGAGGTTGTTGCAGTATTTACTTGAGGGAAGAGATTTTGATTATACTCTAACTGATATGCTTCACGCAAATGTCAGCTGGGGAACACTCAATACTTTGATTCCGACATTGCTGCGCTTGAACATCTTGGTCATCACAAGAAAAATTGGGCGAGCAACACTCTATAAGCTCAACAAAGAAAATGAAGTCGTAAAACAATTCATCAGTTTATATGATCACCTTATCCTTGCAAAACTTAGCGCTCTCCAAGAAAAAGCAGAAGAAGCTGAAGAGATTCTCGCACAATAGCGATTGTTTCTATTTATCTTTTCAATATAATGCGCTGAGAAAAATCCGGAAAAATACTCAGCAGAAAATTTTTCAGTTTTTGCCGCTGCTCACAACAACTTTCGCATGCCGTAAAATCTTGTCTTTGTAGAAATAACCTTTTTGCAAGACTTCGAGGATCATTCCCTCTTCCTTGTCACTCTTCTGCTTTGCAACGACTTCATGCTCTCCCGGATGAAATGCTTTGCCAACAACATCCATCGCAACAACGCCTTCTTCTTTTAATGTTTTTAGCAAACTATGGTACATCAGCTGCACTCCTTTCATATGCTCGTCCGTCGTTTTCATCGTTTTCAACGCCTGTTCAAACGTGTCTACTATAAGCAATAATTTTTGCAGAAGATGAACATGAACATATTTTTGCTTCTCTTCCTGCTCTTTTTGGATTCGCTTGCGATAGTTGTCAAACTCCGCCTGCAGACGCTGGAGCGTGTCAAGATACTCTTTATTTTGCGATCGAAGCTGTTCCAATTCTTTTTCATGAGAAACAGGTTCTTTCTTTTCTGTCGATTGCTTCTTGATCACTTTTTCTTTCGTTTCTTTTATATCATGAGATTCCATTCAACAACAGCAGAAAAGAATATTTTTAAACCTTGCTTTTGTCATATTATCTATGCCTCAGCCGATTATCGAGACAACTGGCGTTCTCACAGAGAAAAAAACGCTTTCTCCAGATACGCGGCTCTTTATTTTTCGACCAAAACAAGAAATCGCATTTCAACCCGGGCAGTTTATGATGATCAATCCCTGTCCTGACGACACGACCTACAAACGAGCATTTTCCGTTGCTTCTGCGCCAAAAAAAGATAAGATGATTGAACTTTGCATTAAGATTGTTCCTGATGGAAAAGTTTCTCCTCTCATTGATCAATTAGACTTAGGCAGCGAACTCTGGATCAAAGGACCGTATGGCTTTTTTACGTTACGCCCTGGAGAGCGAGAGATTATCTTTATTGCTGGCGGAACCGGTATTGCGCCTTTTCGAAGCATGCTCAATCAGCTTGCGTCTGAAAAAACAACCAGAAAATGCTGGCTCTTCTACCGCTTTAAGAATCCGGAAGATTTTTTGTTTAAGGAAGAATTTCTGGAGCTTGCAAAAAAATATTCATGGTTTACATTTGTTTCCTCGCTCTCCAATCACGCCAATGACTGGCAGCATGAAACAAAACGCATTCATGATGTTATTTACAATTATATCGCTGAACCAAAAAAGCATGATGTTTATGTCTGCGGCCCTCCTTTGATGGTGAAGGAAACGATCGCATCGCTGATTGAACAAGGTTTTGATCCAGAACATATCTATAAAGAAGCATGGGGATAGAGCATTTCAACGACAAAATTTGTTTTATAAAAATTCATGTTAACTATCTATGTTCTTGATGATACCTCATACTTTCTGCTGCTTCTTTTCCTTGTTTTTCAGCTAAATCTGCATCAAGTTTATCAGCATAACTCTGATCTATTCTCCTGTAACTTCCGTCTTCTTGCTGTAAAAATATAAATATTTTTGTACAATCCGATTTGTAGTCTTCAAAAACAACAAGCGAAACGTTTAAATAGAAAGTGAATAATACTATTCATAAAGTGAATAATTGAACATGCGACAGCAGACACTTTTGCGGATCATTGGATTGATGAGAAAAGAAATAGACAAAGGCAAAACTATCTTAGGAATTTCAAAAGAGCTTTCTATCGGCTATCGACCAGCATACAATCATATTGCTGCAATGGAAAAGGAAGGCATTATCCGCATTGAGAGGATAGGGCATGCTACATACTGCAGACTAAACCTGAACCAACCACAGACGCGACACCTGCTTGCATCTTTTGATCTTGCGAGAAAAGATGAACTCTATAAGAAGCATCAAAAACTCAAAACAATTCTTGAATCTCTGATCTCAAAACTTGTTGAAGTACACATTTCTTCTCTTCATGCTATTATTCTCTTTGGAAGCTATGCAAAAGGAACAGCAACCAAACGTTCCGATATTGATCTTTTATTTATTGTCAGCAATCTCCACGATAAAACATTACGGAAAGCAATAGAGATGGAAAGTGCAAGCTACCGATACTCTTACAATATTCACATAAGCCCATTAATTACAGATATTGATCAGTTTAAAAAAATGCTGAGCTCAAAAGAATTAAATGTCGGCAAAGAAGTGAAAAACGATGGCATTTCGTTATATGGGCATGAAATTTTTTGGAGGATTCTCTCATGAAAAAAAGACGAGAAATACTAAAAGCGAAGATTGAAATATATCTGAAAAAAGAGCAACTTTTCAAACATGAAGAACATAAGAGATTTGAACAATCATTTTTAACAAAATCGAGAAAAAATCTTGCAGTTGCAAATATTCTTTTTAAGATTTCAGACGAAGAGAATACAAGAAAATTGCTTTTACTTGCTTCTGCGTTCGAAACATATGATTGGGTGATTATTGTTTCTTATTATGCAATGTATACCTCTGCTCTTGCGGCACTTGCAAGGTTTGGATTTAAATCAAAAAGCCATGCTGGAACAATAACTGTGCTTGAATACCATTATGTCGCTGAGAAAAAAGATGAAAACAAGAGTTCTGCATTAGAACAAAAAGACATCAGCAGCCTCACGAAAGCTTATGATCTGAGCGAGCAGTTCATCACAAAGCTCATCCAGATAAAAACAAAAAGAGAAACTGCGCAATATGATGCAACGCCGTCGCTGACAAAAGAAATGGCTAGAGCAGCATTAGAGGATGCGGATGCATTTATGACCAAGATTGAAGAAATCCTGAGCAAGACATAACTACCTCAAAAACTCCGCAATTTTAACTCGTTTGAAAAGATTCAAATTGAAGGTAAGTTTTATAATGTTCATAAAAATGTCGCAGATTGATATGAAACAAGACATCGTTACATTCGTCCTTTTCGGCGGCACAGGAGATCTTGCAAAGAGGAAATTAGTGCCTGCGTTTGCGAAGCTGGTGCAGAAAGAAATTCTTGCAAAAACATCGATCGTCATTGGCATTGGAAGAAAAGATTTAACAGACACAACATACAAACAATATCTCACCGAAGGATTGCACGATGCTGAAAAAAAGATAGTACAGGATATGCAGATACGGTTTTTTCAAGCTGACGTGACACAACCGGGAAGCTTGCAGCGCCTCCAATCATATTTAGAAAATTTAGAACCCAAAGAAGGTGCTGAGAGAGTCTATTATCTCGCAACCAGCTATACTTTTTTTCCCGTGATTGTCAACGCGCTCAAGGAAGCAGGAATTGCGCAGCAAAAAAAGAGATCAACGCGCATTGTCTTTGAAAAACCATTTGGCAGCGATCTAGCATCTTCTGACGACATTGATCGCAGAATTCATGCTGTTTTTTCAGAAGACGATATTTTTCGCATTGATCATTATTTGGCGAAGGACACTGTTCAAAATTTGCATGTATTGAAGTTCGCCAATCCTTTTTTTAATTCTCTCTTACGAAAAGAATGTGTTGATCGCATTGAAATTATTGTGGATGAGGAACTTGGCGTCGGCAATCGCATTGGGTATTATGCAGAGGCTGGCGCAATCAAAGACATGATCCAAAATCATCTCCTGCAGACGCTTGCACTGCTTTTGATGGAACAGCCGAAAACATTTGACGCGAAGCATATTCATGATGAAAAAGTAAACATCTTGGAAAACCTGCAGGTTGCTCATTCTGAAAAGCATCTGCTTGGACAATATCGATCGTATACAAAAGAAGCAGCCGCGCAAAATATACAAAACGTCAACAGCGAAACATTTGCAAAGATTACGCTTACATGCGCAACAGGACGATGGAAAGGAGTTACCATCACGCTACGCACAGGGAAAAAATTGACAAAGAAATATGGCCAAATAAAGATTACTTTCAAACAAGCGACAAAAAATGTGGAAAATACATATCCCACTTTAGTTCCCAATGTCCTGCTCATCGACATCCACCCTTTCCAAGACATCAACTTGATCGTGAATGCACGGAAACCCCATACATCGAACCGTACGATTGTTCCTATTAAACTTGCATTTTCTCAAAAATCTGCGTTTGGTCCAAATACAAGCGATGAATATGCAGTGCTGTTGGAAGAAGTGTGCAAAGGAGATAAGACTCTCTTCACGCGTTTTGATGAAGTTCGCGCATCATGGAGGATTATTGGGCAGATTGAAACGATAAAGAAAAGGATTCCTTTTGTTATTTATCCTGATGGAACTGATCCTGAAACCGTTGCTGTTAGGCAAGAATCTTCTCCCAAAACCAAAACTTTTTAAACATCGCTGATGAACTGTAAGCAATGCAGAAAACCATTTCCCGAGACATTCCGCTGAATGAGATTACTTTGCGCCGTTATGAAAAACCATATACGCAAGATCGCCGTGAACTGGTGCGAAAATTCTGCTTGTCTGTTGGCTTGCTGCAACCTGGCGACTCGCGGGATATTGTTGTTGATGTGTTTCAGGTTATGCTGGACGCGCGAAAAAAAAGAATATTTCTGAATTCAAAAAATATTGGAGATGAATCCATCAATTTGAGAAAAAAAGCCGGACTTCCGTTGAAAGGCGTTGCGCCCTCAAATATTCGCCGCCAGCTTAAGCGATTACGCGATCTCTGTCTTGTTGAAAAAATTAAGAAAGACTATCGCATTACGGAGTTTGAAGATATCTCCCTGATTATGGAGCAGAAAGTTGAAAAATACATGCTGGAAACCATCCTCAGCAGAATCAAAGAATATTCTCGTCTTTTATAACAAACCATGATCTACGAACCTCGCGAAGATTCGTTTCTTCTGCAACAATACGTTAAGAAGTATGTACGTGGAAAAGTACTTGATATGGGCACTGGCTCTGGCATCCAAGCATTGACTGCGAAAGAACAAACAAGTGATGTACTTGCCGTCGATATCAATCCTGAAGCTGTTGCGTATGTGAAACGCCAAAGCATCAATACAATTATTTCTGATTTATTTGCGAACGTGAAAGGAACATTTGATGTGATTATCTTTAATCCGCCGTATTTGCCTGAAACAGAAGAGGAAGATTCTGAATCACGACAGATCACAACCGGGGGAACATACGGTCATGAGGTACTGGAACGTTTTCTGAAGGAAGCGAAGAACTTTCTTGCGAAAGAAGGGCAGATTCTTATCGTGGTGAGCTCGCTGACAGGCGATATCCAAAGATTATTAGGCACATATAACTATCGCTTTCAGATGCTTAAGGAACAAAAGATTCCGTTTGAAACGCTCGCGGTGTATCTGGCAGAACATGAACCTTAAAAAAGATTTTGAACAATCAAATGAAATTCAGCAGCGTGAAGAAAATCCATTCAAACAATTGATGAGGAAGATATTCATCCGTTTTCTTGCGCTGTTTCTTATGGTGCTATTCATCAGTTATCTTGCTGGCAACTATGCGTTGGAATATGTGGCCTCGCGTTCAGAAAGTGTTGGGCTCAATCAAGAAACGCTCGTGTTTCAGGATGCAGGAAAAATAATAGTGTTTGAAAAAGAAGTATATAACCAACTCCAAAAAATTTATCTGACAAATCAAGAGCACGAGTTTAAAGTGTGTTTGTTCGGCACCCGAGAGAGTGAAACCTATCACATAACATCGTTCATTGAGCCAAAACTCGTTTCCCGATCGCCGTTTCATGTGTCTGCAGAGCTATGTGATCCCAAGGCAATTATCGATTTGCACAGTCATCCGTTTGAGAAATGTATCGCTTCTGCTGTTGATATTGCCTATCTGCATCGCTTAAAACAGAGAAATCAGGACGCGCTCATGGCAGTGATGTGTGAAAAAGAAAGAATGAGTTTTTATACGGCAGATGAATGAGTTTCAAGAAAATAGAGTGCGTAGATAGATTTGTATAAAACTCTCCCTCCATTAAGAACGGCAACTTTGTGGATAGGAGAGACTACTTTAATATGAGGGAAGTTCGTCAGGTTTATATAATCAAGAATCGACGTTGATCATGCCCGGTTGTGTGACTGATAGGATCAACGCAAACTGCTTGAGGTGACTATTGGAATTAATACCGGGCAAAATTTTCATAAAAAATAAAAAAAGAATTAACGGATTTCAAGCTCTTTCCTTGAAACAAGGATAAAATCCTCTCCAATTGCTTTCGCTAACGGATATTCCGGTTTCTTCTCCTTATGTAATCGAATCAAAAGCCTTGTTAGCATAACGCATCACCTCGAACAGAGAGAACGCGCTTATTATTTATAAATTGTTCAGGGGTACGTGAGAAGTAACTAGCAACTCGAACATGACTGTTGCAACACGATCTTTTATGTTTCACTGTTTTTCTTCTGCCTGAAAAAATAGTTCTTGCGCAACAACGCTAACTTCAGTATCAGTAATGAGCCTATCGTGGTTTGTATCTACTTTTTTGAGAAGAAAAGGAATAACTTGAGGATGGAGCACTGGATTGAAATCGCCATCAAACGCAAAACGTTGTGGGCTTTTTTTGTTGACCTTAACGGTGCCGCTTAAAACTCCCGCGAGGACAACCAATTGATTTCTTTGCGTATTCGTAGCGTCATAACCATGGAACTGGAGATGTAAGGCAAGCGCCGCGTCTTTCTGGTTTTGTAGAAAACTATACATCTCTTGTTCTCCGCTCAAGAGTTCCGCAGAAGTGATACTATGATCTTTATCAGCATCAAGAACAGCAAGTATTTCTCGAAGCGCGTTTTTGAGCGGATCTATACTTGGCACTAAACGAAATGCGCCTTCATAACGAAACGTTCCATCGGCATTCTGCTTCATCTTCAGCATGTTCGCGTGTACTCCTGCTAAACACATCACTCGATATTCCAGAGAGGCACCTGCTCGATATTTCTCTAAAAAAGTGGCCTCTTTTTCACCATGAGAGTTTGTTGTATATTCATCAGCGACGAGCATACTTTCTCGGGATGGACCGAAACAACTCGTCGTTATAGCTCCTACAAGCCCTAATCCCAGTACATATTGTTTCATAAAAAACAGCTCACTTGGCGTTATTATAAACGTTTTGGCATTTTTAAAAAACGGCACTTTTATAAATGAACAAAATGGCACGAAAGATACCCGTCAACGACTACATCTTTTCTACAGGTGTAGCAGGGACATACCATGGATC
>JBBSXE010000051.1:4051-14815 GCA_038045925.1 Nanobdellota archaeon | reverse complement strand
GTTCAAGATTTAAGACGGTTGTTGTCTCTTCTATGCTTCCTGAGGATTTAGATGAAGATAAAATCAATGCTGAAGGGGTAAGATATCTAAAATATTACTTAGATTTTACTAAAAATAAAGATTTTACTAAATTTTTGCAGAAAACAGAAGGGCTTCAATTTGATTCTTCTTTTGAGGAAGCAGTATACCAAGAACTAATTAATGAAGGTTTTGATGTAAGTTGTCAGGTTGGTTTATCAGGTTATCGAATTGATTTAGCAATCAAGCATCCGAAAAAATCCGGAGAGTATATCTTAGGTGTTGAATGTGATGGCTCTCAATATCACTCTTCAAGATTTGCAAGAGATAGAGATAAAATTAGACAGATGGTTTTAGAAAATTTAGGTTGGAATATAATTAGGATTTGGTCCGATGATTGGCTGAATAATAAAGAGTATGAGCTTGAAAGAATAAAAAATAAAGTAAAGGAAATATTAAAATCTAAAGGGATTTCAGAGTATAAACAAAAAACACATTTCTCGGAGATTGAAGAAAAAGAAGATTTTAATGAAATTGACTTAAAAAAGAAGTACAGGAAATATAAAATTGCAGAACTCCCATTGCACAGAACGAATTTAGAGTTCGATGGGTATGGCTGTCTCAATAACTATTCTGCTATTTCTCTCATTAAAAAAAGAATGATGGAGATTTTGGAAATAGAAAGTCCTATCGAGAAAGAGTTATTATATAAGCGTGTACTAACTTCTATAGGAATTCAAAAATTAGGTAGAAGAATAGAAGTTCTATTCGATGAAACAATAAAAGATTTAAAGAAAGAAAAAGGAATCAGTATATATCAAAATACTATTTCTCTTGAACCAATCGAAACCGTTTGTGCAATAAGAATTTCAAAAGAAACCGAAAGACCATTTATTTTAATTCCCAAAGAAGAGTTGGCAGGAGCAATAATAGATATTTTGAAAAACTCTTTCAGCATAACTAAAGAAGCGATAGTATCTGATATAGCAAGAGGAATTTATCATAACAATAGAACAGGAAATAAGATAAGGGATAAGGTCGAAGAAGCGATTAACCATTTAATAAAAAATAACCGAATAGAAGAAGATAGGGATAAAATCAGGCTTAAAAAATGATAAGTGGAGATTATTTATTAACTGTAGATATAGAATTTGATAATGTTGATCATCTTAATTTAGCATTAGAAAGGGTAAGACAATTTATAGATAATCTTGTAACCCAAAATAAAATTTCTTATTATTACTTAATGAGATATTCTCCTTCACCAAATTTTCTCGGTATAAAACTTGTTCTAACTAATTTAGAAGTTAAAGATGAGATAATATCTTCACTTGAAAACTACTCAAAATCTATTTTAGGTTTTGTTGGAATAAGAAAGATTGAACAAGTAGATAGCAAAAGCCAAATAGGTAATGAATCTTTTTTAGCGAGTATAGGGATGAAGACTAGAAATGAGATTTATGATCTTCTAAAAAGAAAGCCTTCTGAGGAAGAACTACTCAACTTTTTTCATTACATATGTAACCCTTTAGAGATGAATTATAAAGAAGAAGCCACATTTTGCTCATATTTAATATTTAGGTATTTTAAAGAAGGTAAAATTTAAGTAAATTTCTGTTATCACCCGCATTCGACTTAGAATCTGTGACCCGTAGATGCGACAGAGAGCGAAATCGATAACTCTATAAATAAGAAATTGTATTCTTTTTTTATGCGTATCCAACTCCTTACCATATTTATACTCAGTCTGCTTGTGCTCAGTTCGTGCAGTTCCTACCCGTCTCCGTCACCACTCGAAGAAACGGATGTAGCTCTTAAACAACTAAAGACTCCAGAAGAATTACAAACTTTTTTACGCGACCATCAACAATCGCAATTTTTTGTTAAACGTGACGAAACTCTCTTCATGAGTGAGAACCTCGGACGCGCAACAGTCGCGCAAGATAGCGGTATAACAGGAAAACCCGTTTCAGCACCGGCGAAGGGATCAGGAGATTACTCACAAACTAATGTGCAAGTAGAAGGAGTCGATGAAGCGGATTTTGTAAAGAATGACGGCAAATATATCTATCTTGTGCAGAACAATGAACTGCTTATTCTTGATGCGTATCCTCCAGCAACTGCAGATATTATCGCGAAAGCGCCTTTAGAGGGAAACGCGCAGCAACTTTTCTTGAATGGTGATAGTATTGCGGTCTTTAGCTCATATTATGGGAGCTACGACACGATTCAGGATCTTCCCGGAGTGGACAGCAGCATTTTACCGCCTCTTCCTACACGAGAAACAACACTTATTCACTTGTATGATGTTGCTGATCGGAAAAAGCCTGTGAAGATTACGACATTAACAGCGCCAGGCAATTATTATCAATCACGCATGGTTGGCGATTATGTGTATCTTGTATCTCAAGAGTCAGTTTCCCTGTATGATCCTGGCTATCCGATTCCACTTCCCGCAATTCGTGAAGACACAAAAATTATGGCGATGTCACCTGTTTCTTATATTGACGTCTATATGCCGCAGCTTGTTTTTAATCATATCACAGCGTTCAATATTAACAACTACGAAGACATTGGATTGGAAACATTGATGATGGGATACGCCAACACATTGTATATGTCTGAAAAAAATCTCTATATCGCGCATCAGAAAGATTATCCTTATTACTATTACCGACAACCACAGGGAAATCAAGAAGACAAATTCTTTAGTATTGTTGTTCCTGTACTGCCGAATCATATTCAAAACGCGCTGGAAGATATTCGCGAAAAATACGCTGATCCGTATGAGCGCACGCAGCAGATCTACGCGACCTATCAAGACCTTTTTAACCAACTTTCAGACGCAGAAAAAAAACAAGTTCGTGACGATGTAACCAAAGCGCTTGCTGATTATGAAGAACAACTGCAAGAAGAGCGGCAGAAAACGTTTATTCATCGCTTTTCTCTCGATAAAACCGCCATTGATTATGAAGGAAAAGGAGAAGTGAAAGGCAATTTATTGAATCAATTTTCTCTGGATGAACACAATAATTATTTGCGCGTTGCAACGACGTTCTATTTATATGGAGGAAGAAGCACGAGCTATAATAATGTGTATGTGCTTGACGCTGAACTGAATCTTGTCGGATCTCTTGAACGCGTTGCGCCAGATGAACGGATTTACAGCACACGGTTTATTGGTGATCGACTGTATATGGTTACGTTCCGGCAAGTGGATCCGTTTTTTGTGATCGATTTAGCGCAGCCAACTAATCCGCAGATTTTAGGAGCGTTGAAGATTCCAGGATTCTCTGATTACTTGCACCCTTATGATGAAAATCATCTTATTGGGGTTGGGAAAGATACTGAGGAAAACCAGTTCGGCGGCGTGCAGACTGCAGGATTAAAACTCGCGCTGTTTGACGTCTCTGATGTCCATAATCCGAAGCAGCGAGCGAAATATATTATTGGCGGACAAGGAACGCAATCAGAAGCATTGCAAGATCATAAAGCATTTTTGTTTTCACGAGAAAAAAATCTTCTCGCAATTCCCGTGCAAGAAGTACAAAAAAATGACTGGCAGAACACCTGGAATGGCGTCTATGTCTTTGATCTTACGCCAGAGCAAGGATTTATTCTCAAAGGAAAAGTAGATCACACGTTGCCTCGCGAAAAACAAACAAATTATTCGTATAACCAAGTTCGCCGATCGTTATATATTGGCGATACGCTGTATACGCTTTCACAATACTATCTTAAATCGAATTCTTTGCAAAACCTCGAGCAAGCATACACGACAATTAAACTTCCCCAGCCAACGCCCGTGATTTATTATTAATTCTGGTTATGCTATTTGTGCTTGAACGCATCTTCGATACGGCGAGGATTTTTTCCTTCTTTATCCAAACAATCAAAAATAAGCGTTGTTGCTGGCTCACAAATATCAGACCTATACCTAAAAACTCGTGATCGAATATCGTAACTCGCCTCGCTTTCTGATTTTTTCAGTGGTTTTTCTTCGATCGTAATACTCGCGATCCTTCCATCCAGAGAAATCACGCCATTTCCGTTGTAATGTGTAATTAATCTTAGACTTTGGTACTTTTCTAGTCTTTCTCGTACGAGCAGTAACGCATCTTTTTCCGCAATAATACGACTTCCCATTTCTCGTTGCCTATATGTTATGAGGCTCATAATGCCGAGACCTGCGAGATATGAAAATGGCAAAGCAATTGCACGAATCAACATATTCGTTGGATCGAGGGGATTATTACTTATGTCTTCCATCATTCCCGCATATTTTGCCGCGAGATAATCAACTGTTGTTGCGCCGAGAACGCATCCAGACTCTGTTGCAAGAGCGAAATTCAGCGCGCTTCCTATCGTTGTCTTTTGATTATGTTTTTTACCATGGCGATACGTATGAAACAACGCGGCTAGTGTCCCAAGTGCGATCCCTCCGAGAAAACCCAATTCGTTTGTCCCCACCCCTAACGATAACCCGTGATATGCGACTATCTCTGTTCCCCATTCTCCCGCTTCACAGGCAAGAATGCATCCTAATTCAGGTTTTCTGTTTTCTTTACATTCTTTCAAGAATTCTCTTCTCTTCCGCCTACTTGTTCCTTCTTGATTTAATGACTGAACAATCTTTTCTAATATTAATGCGTCGACCATTGTTACTTTTTGTTCTCATTTCTTGATTATTCATATGTTCATTCTATATAATATTTTTGGTCGATTGTAACTGATAGCGTTTTATAATGTTTGTTCATTCTGTATCTCCTATTCGGAAGAAAAGGTGGGCCCGAGCAGATTTGAACTGCCGACCACCAGCTGTCTTAGGCAATGTTTTAGCTGATATCGTCTTATAAGACTGGTACTCTAACCAGGCTGAGCTACGGGCCCGTTAAGAGAAAACGTTTTGTTGTTCTTATAAATGTTTTTACAAGGCTAAAATATTCGCAGATTCCCGTCCTATTGTTTCGTGCTTTCTTACGTGGGTCACTTTAGATTGATTTTATCAAGAGCAATTTCTAATTCTTTTATCATTTTATCAAATTCAGGAGGTCTTTTAAGCTGGTGGGCGATTTGTCTTTGATAATACGCTTTGGCTTGTTCAAGATGGGTTTTTTCCATAAAGCACCTCTTTAGCTTCTTTTACTGACTGTAGAAACTGACCTTCTTTTTCTTTGTTTAGCTCTTGATTATCCATAATGATCACTGAAATTGTTTTGTTCGCTTCAAAAGAGAGTTTTGTGGCACACTCATATATTCCTTTCTCTTTCTGCTTAAATGCATATTCGAGTTTCCTCTCTTTCCGCCTTACCATACGCAAGAAGGCTAAAGCCTCTTGTTTATCGTAATTGTTGTCCTTGATCACACAGAAATAACGCTCGAGGTAGGGATGAAGTAATTTCGGGATACTACAGAAGCGATAAGAAACTGTCTTCTCATATGTTGTTTTATTTTTAGGAACTCTGTATTAAGCTAAGAAACGGACAAAATGGATTGTATAGATAATCTTGTACTTCTTTCTCATAAATTGAAATACAAATGTGGTTCGTGTTCTAAAATTTATTCATGGAAAGAAATTGAACTGAATACCTTCCGAGCATGGAACCAAAAGCAAAGAGAACTCGATAGAGCAGCCCACAAAACCTCAAAAAAGATCAAAATTGTGAGAAGAGAAAAAGTTTATATTCAGACAAAGCTCCGGAAATCTTACAATACCAGAAAGATTTGGAGAAGAAGAATCCCTATATCTATCGTCTCAAGCGAAGACTAATCCAGTTACGCGAACAACAAAAACTCCTCGCACTGCACTATCTCAAAAACGAGGGCTACAAGCCTTATGTCAAAGAATTTCAGAAACTTTTGCCCCCATCCACTTCCCTACTTTCCCATCTACCATGGTTATCCATACCTTTTAAAAGAGAGCGCTCTTTCTGTTTCTTCGACAGACTAGGCTGGCGTGCTAGTTCCACGCTGTCACCACAAGCGAACTTTAGGTGGGGTCGAAGCTGAAGAGGCGATAGCAGTTTTGAGCAGAAGTCCTCATTCGTACGGCGATCTTTTGTCCTGATCGGTCGTGAGGTATGAGAACTGGGTCAGGCCGTGAAAGGAGCAGCCCTCATCATATCTCCTGGCGCTTTCAGGGTAACGAAAGGGAGGAAAAATGGGGAATCAACTTCTGCTTGAGCCGCGTGTCCACTTTTCGGCGCGTCTGTCGTTTTTTTATTTCTGCACCAGTGCACTTACTTTAGGATCCGTATATGCTTCTTTGATTGTAGCTACATCTTTTTGCCACTGATCTCTCGTCGTATAGAACGGAACAATTCTTCCTCCTCTTTGGAGAAAATGGCTTACATTTGATTCGTCTACATTTGCGAGCCTCATGAGATTTTGAGGAATGATAACAATCATCGATGGACGCTTTTGAACGTACGCCTCTCCATATCCTAAGACTTTATCCGTTCTGTCTTTTCTTAGGAGTTTTCCAATTCCTTTAGATCCGGGTTTGTAGTTTCCAACATGCGTTTCAACAATAACATATTCTCCCTTTATTCGCATTATCAATTCTATTTCACCTTCGAGCTTATGAGTATCCTTATGAATTACTTCTATCGCTGTTCTTCTTTTATCTCTTTGGATAAATTGATAGTCGCCTCTTACTATTCCTCGAGACATCTCATCGGGCATTATTATTTCTCCTTCATACCTTCCTGCCACTTGTCTACATCTCAATTCTGTGTGAAGTCTGCTCGCTCTTTCAGCGATATCAAATCTTGACATCTCCGCAATTTCACTTCCATATCTCGATTTCAGCGAGTCTTCTAACTGATTTTTTGTCTTGTGAATATTTCCGAGCTGCAGACAGATGTCGTCGAGTAGCTTTTTTTCCATGATCTCTCTGTTCTCATCTCAATTTTTAAGCGTTCTCTTTTTTCAGTGTTTTTTCCGCTTCCCGCAGAATACCGCTCAATTGACCAACAACGCCTTCGTATAATCGCTGGATAATCAGCTCGTATAATCCTTCTTTTAATTCGCCGTGGCAATATCCCATTAAACGTTCCATTTCATCAACATTTGTCGCCGCGAGATTCTCTTTTGGGATTTTACAGGTCATTTCTTTTCCTTCTAAGAGCGCTCGAAATTCTGGCGCGGCTCCAGCTTCCACTCGCAATAATTTGATATGTACTTCACAGGTTTTTCCAAGCGAGTTTCCGATCCAATAGCTATAGACATTATTATTTTTCACGAGTGTTAATTCTGCAGGCCGACATTCTTTCGCATTTTCATCAAAACACACTTTATCCTGCTCACAATCTTCCCGCAAGTAGCCAGTGTAGTATCCCGCAAGAAATAACGCCAAGAGAATGCCCCCCAGTACTGCGATCTTTGGCAGGAGTTTCCACTTACTTGCCCGCGTGTACTCCATCACTCACCTCTTTCTTTTTTTTACTGGAGTTCTTTGCTTGTGACAATCTGGAGACGGCTGTTTCCCGGCTTTACTGTCGATGTTGTTCCAACAATGACGTGCACGCGCACCCGCTCCGCGGCACTGACTATTTCTTCAGTAACCACTCCGTCCATAATAATTGCGTTTACTCCATTTTGCAAGGAGCTGACTGTTGAACTAATCTCACTTGTTGGCACTTTTCCTAAAATATGCGCGTTCGCATCTAAAATATACGCTCCTTTTGTCCCAACCAAATCCTCGAGCAGCCGCTTGAAATTTTCGCTTTCTTGCGTGGTTAATTTTCTTGCTGTTGACGGGCGCACTCGTGTTCTTCTGTCTTGATCTTGAACAATTTCATGTTCTCTTCTCGGGCTTGGGGCAACTCTTTCCTGCCGTTCACGAGGGCGATCACTTCGAATTTGTTCTTGTCGTTCTGGCGCTTGCTGCGGTTTGAAAGGTCTCTGCGCGCCGTTGCTGCCGCCATTTCTGAAATCAAGTTTTACTTGCTCAAACGCAACTTTCGCCCGGAGCGCTTTGTAAATTTCTTTTTGTGTCAGCTCCTCAACTTCCTTTCCGTCAGGAGCTTTGGTTACAAAATCAATTTCTGTCATCGAGCTGAGCTCTTTAATGATCAAATCTCCGCCACGATCGCCATCAACAAACACGGTCACTGTTTTCGATTTGCAGATTTCAATAATACTTTCAGGTATCGCTGTGCCATTGATCGCAATGACATTTTTGATGTCCGCTTTCAACATCGCAATCACATCAGCTCTGCCTTCGACCAAGATAATTTCATCAGATTCATCAATCGCGGGACCTGCAGGCAGCCTGTCTTTTCCATACTCGATGACTCCCATCACTCGCAAGGCGTCTGACACTTTTTCCTTAACGTCTTTTGTGTCTGGCAGCACCATATGCGTCAGCTGACTGAGCAATTCTTTCGCGCGCTCAATGACTTGCATTCGTTTCGCGATGCGTACATCTTCAACGGTCAAAATTTTTACCTGAGAATTACATGGACCAATGCGCTGGATTGTTTCCAATGAAGCGGCAATTAACGCAGTTTCTATTTTATCGAGAGAACTTGGAACAATAATTTCTCCTGTACTTTTTCCTGTTTTTATTTCAAGCTCAACTTCAATTCTTCCAATGCGACCCGAACGCTGTAATTCTCTCAGTTCAAGATCTGCACCGAGAAGCCCTTCGGTTTGTCCAAACACTGAACCAATGACATCTGAGCGATCGACAACACCTTCGATTTGAATCTGCGCGTGAATAATGTATTTTGCCGAGACTGGACTAATCTTTCCCATGTTCGTATCCTCCACTTGATTCTATTTTTTTTCATCAGTATTCTTCTTCCTGTCCAAGACCTCTTTTTTCTGTAATAACCTTTTAAGAACAAGGATTTCTTCTGAACGCTCTATTAAATCTTATCTTTGCATTTCTTTTTTCACTTCAAAAAATGTGATTGATTTTGTTGCTATTTTTTGAGCATGATGATATTTTGCCTTGTTCTGTGATTATAAGGTTATTTTGCCCACAACTAACTCCCAACCTCATTGCGTTGGCAGATGCCGTGACTCCTTTGAGTAATTCTTTTGTGGGCGTATGCCTATGGAAGAAACGGTGCTATATATATCTTTGGGTAACCTATTTTTTCTTTGATTTTCTGTATTTACACTGTTTTTTGGAGGTCAAGAAAGGCTTTTACTTCCGCTCGGAGCTTTCTGATGTCCGCTAATAATTCAGCTTCATACTCCTTAAACTTGCTTCCTGACATGTATTTATCAGAAACTTCACGCAAAAACTTCCACAGCGCGTTTCTCGACCAACGATCTTCGTAATCCTTGAGGAGATAGCCGAAGAAGGTAAAATTGTACTCTCCCTTATACCATTTTTCTGTACTGCCTTTTTTCTTTACTTCCTGCATATTTGTGATATTCGCCTCAATCTCAATGATATTCATCACATAATCAGTCACTGGCTTTTTTGCCTGCCATGAAAATATGAGTTTTTTCTTTCCGTCTTCGGTTCGAACTGTTTTATGCATCTTCTCTTCGAATTCTTCGTAGTGATTTCTCTTTCTCAGCCAATTGACCAATGTTTTGTAGAGCGTGTCAAACGCGACAACACCGGAGAAACTCAGCTTCAACGGCTCTGTGACATAATCTTTTTCAGGCATTTTCCTTTTTCTCTCTTTCTTTGTTTTTAATAAGCTTTTTCATTCTGGTTCTTGCATTGTTCTTTCCTCATTTTTCACGCCGAGCGTTCTTTTTACCTCATCAATCAAGCTTTCCGTTTCACCCGCAAGTTTTCTTCTGTACTTTTTAAGTGTTCCTGGAATAATAAACCTCTCATAGATTCTGCGAAGGAATTCCTGAAACTTTGATGTGCTTTTATCTTTGAATGTATTTTTGTAGTTTTTATTGATGAGCGCTTTGATACGCACATCAATTTCTCCGTGCTGCTGTTTTTCTTTGTCCTCGTTTTTCGCAACAAGCACATCGATGTTTCTCATCACTTCAATGTCTATCTTGATCATAAACTGCACATACCAACTCACTTTTCTTACAGCAGCCATAATCACTTTCAGCTCATTTCCTGATGCGCCTACTTTTTCCGTGTGCTCCTCGTCCATGCGAAGATAATTACGCTGACCAAACCAATTGGTGATCGCAGAAAGCAGCTGCTGTATGTCATAGACGCCCGTATACTTGATTGTTGCCCAACTTCTGTCCTCTCCAACAACGTAATTTTTTGTCTTTGTCTCTAATCCCATAACAATTTTTAGCAAGAATTTAAACTTAATAAGACTTCTGGTGTTGGTTGCCTTCAACGAAATTGTTTTTATGTGTGAAAATCAATGAGGAGCACGTCTTCCTTACGCTCGACGGAAAATAGTTGTGAGCTCTGTTTAAACCGTACATAGCGCGGTAATTAGCTGTTCACAGGTTTCTCCAAAAAGCCGCTGTTCTTCTTTCTTGAGATAGGGCATTATACTGCCTAATTGTTCCATGCAAGGTTCTAATTTTTCATAGGAGTCGCAAACATTATCTCTTATTAACCTTGCTGTTTTTAAAAGATCAATCGGTTCAATTTCTTTAAAGTGATGTGCAAGAAGAAGACTTGCAATATCCAATTTGTCTTTTCCATACATGTGTCCTTTGCTGACTGTCCTGCGAAGCTTCATCATGATGAGATATTCAGGTGCAATCGTTCTGATTTGTCCGTTACCATAGGGGAAATTCGTGCTTGTTTCCCAAAGATCTCGCGGAATTCTCCAGCCATGCGTTTCT
>JBBSXE010000051.1:0-3951 GCA_038045925.1 Nanobdellota archaeon | reverse complement strand
TTCTCCAGCCATGCGTTTCTACAACATCAACACTACACGGCACGCTATCAAAATCAAAACAGATATCTCCATATTCTTCACTTCTAAAGAAAGCTTCATTTGTACTTCCAAAAATTTCTCGCAGTCGATATACTCCTCTCTCATCAGTTATTAAATCAAGATCGTTGCTCGTTTTTCGCATTTGCCGATAGCCGCGTAATTCTGGGACGACGCTTAACCCACCAATAAGCACAACATTGTTTCCAAGCAACCAATCTAAATGCATCATCGATTTCAGCATAGTTTGTCGCGGAGGATAACGCTCACGATGGCGTACTAAATATTGCTGACATGATTGCGTCGGAATTCCTAATTCTGCACAGAGTGATTCAAGGGCTGATCTCATAAAAATACTGCGAAATACATTCTTTTAAAAAAGTGTCGTTTCTTTCTTTTGAAGAAATGTTTAAATAGCAGTCTTATTCCCTCTATCTTGAAAATGACGGTGTTGATCGATCCTTGGGGCTCTTCGCTTGTTGAAGATTATGAGCGTTTACTTACAGAGTTTGGATTAGATACGTTTGCTCCAGACAAACTGCCTCAACCTAATCGTTTGATGCGGAGAAATATCGCTTTTGCGTCACAAGACATTGATATCATCGCAGAATGCATCGCAAAGAAAAAACCCTTCTATGCGTTGAGCGGGATCATGCCTTCAGGAGATAAGCTGCACCTCGGCAATAAGATGGTTGTGGAGAATCTCAAATATTTTCAACAGCATGGCGCACAAACATACATTCTTGTCGCGGACCTTGAAGCTTCTGTTACACGGGATGTTTCTTTGGAAGAAGCACGTAAACGGGCACTCGAATTTCATATTCCCGCTTATATCGCTTTGGGATTAGATCCTGAAAAAACAACAGTGTATTTTCAATCAGACAATATGTCTTCTGTTCACATTGGCTTTGATGCCGCACAAAAAATTACGCTGAATGAATTTCGCGCCGCGTACGGCGATCTAACTCCTGGAAAAATCATGTCTTCGACAATTCAGATCGGAGATATACTTTATCCGCAACTCAAGCAACGCATGCCCGGCGTCATTCCTGTCGGCATTGATCAAGCGCCACATCTTCGTCTCTGTCGAGATTATATTCGGCGACGCAAGGAACTCAAATATTTCATGATCAGCTCGCTGTATCATAAATATACTCCTTCTTTGCGAGGAGATTTCAAGATGAGCAAGTCACAGCCAGACTCCTGCTTGCAGCTTCCTGAAGACATTGACAGCATCAAGCGAAAAATTATGAAAGCGAAGACTGGCGGACGGAAAACGTTGGAGGAACATCGACGACTTGGCGGAGAACCTGAGAAATGCATGGTGTTTGAGCTGCTGAAACAGCACTTGGTTGAAGATGATACAGAACTGCAAAAAATTTATACAGATTACAAATCCGGGAAAATGACGAGCGCTGAAATCAAGGAACTTGCCATTGAGAAGATGACTCGATTTATGCGCACGTTTACCGCACATTTAGAAAAAGCACGGAAATACACGAAAAAACTTACTTTTTTGCATTCCGAACAACATCGTTAAACTTATAAATACAAATTTTTAATATCTTATCTTAATTTTTAGGTTGAGCTATTAAACAACAAGCATTAGGAGTGTGAAATATTATGGAACTTAAACACATTTTAACTTTGTTTGTCCTGGGATTGTTCATCTTTGGAACAACAGAGTCAATTTTCGCAGCACGTTACGGATCTTCTTCAAAAGGACAGGGCTCACCTTCGAGTGGTTCTCCTTCGAGCGGACCTCAAGCTGTGGCTGCGCAACCAACAAGCGGGTCATCAGTTGTAAGCGTGGCAAATGCGGGACAAACACAAATTACACCTACTCAAATTCTCGCTGACTTTCAACAAACAGCACAAGATATCAAACGCGAATGCAAAGATGATGAACAAGGATCAGCGTGCCAACGTCACTTTGCCGATATGCGTACCCGTCTTCAAGACATGATTACACATTTCAAGAAACGCATTGACGAAATTCTTCTTCATATTGCAGATTCTGCTATTTCTGATAAAGACGCTCTTGTTGATGAATTAAATGCCTATCTTGGAGAATTGACACAACTTCAAACTCGCCTTCAATCAGCAACGACACGCGCTGACCTTCGACAAATTCGCGCTGACTTCAAAGATCTCGCACAACGCTTAAAGGACTTTTTTAAAGATTACCGGAAAAAACTTGTCGGATACCGTTCAGATCGTGTCCTTCAGGGGCTCGATAAATCACTCGTGTTTCTCGACGCAATGATCCCGCGTCTCAAGCAGCGTTATGGTGATGACGCTATTCGCAACATTGAGGAGCAAATCAGCCGATTGAAAATATACGCGCAAGAACTTCGCGACGCTCTTCAAGTAAACGATCAAGACAAAATCGTTGAAACATTGAAAGCCAGCCACAGACTTATCGCGGAGATCAGACAAGGCATTCATAATCTGCAGACAAAGCGAGATCGAAATGCAGTTCTTGATCAACCAACTCCAGTGGCTGCCGTTGTACCAACAACAACACAAGTGGCGGTAACACAATGAAAATCACTTTCTCTCTTTTTTTGATTCTTGTTTTGACTGTCTTTTTTACCTTCGGTTGTCGGTCTCAACCAGAACAGAATCAACCCTCAGTAGTTCCCGGCACATCTCCCTCAGGCGGCGATTCAGGTTCAGGAGACAATTCTGCAGAAGATCTCGGCACTCTTGACGATACTCTTGACGATTTAGGTGATTTTGATACTGATGATCTTGATAACATCGCAGATGATCAATCTAATTTCTAATTTTTCTTCTTTTTCTCTTTCTTTCGCTTTTTTTGGTTTTCTCACCCATTATTTTACTACTTTCAAATAAGTACTAAATCGAAAGCTTTATATATTGGTATTCATCCCTAAGTAGTAACTTAAAACCTATGAAGGTACTACCTATGATTGTGAAAGAAGATTTTTTGAAAAAATTGCGGCAATCTTTCGATTTAAATATCTATGAAGTGAAGATCTGGACCGCGTTACTCTCTCGCGGCATCGCGACTGCTGGAGAACTCTCTGATATCTCTCAAGTGCCTCGGAGCAGAAGCTATGATGTTCTTGAAACTCTCGAAAAAAAGAATTTTGTCATTATGAAGCTTGGAAAACCGATTAAATACATCGCAGTTAAGCCTGAAGAAATTGTTGTACGCTTAAAGAATCATATGCAAGACCAGACTGATGAGCGCGTTGATTCTTTAGATCGCGTTCGAGGAGAACCTATTTTTGAAGAATTGCAGCAACTCTATAACCAAGGCATTCAAAAAATTGATCCACATAGCTTAGCTGGATCTTTGAAGGGACGAGACACTGTCTATTCGCACTTACGCACCCTTTTTGATTCTGCGAAGAAATCCGTTTCCATTGTGACGACAGAACAAGGATTACTGCGAAAAGCAAAACGCTACCGTACGTTATTTCTGAAGCTCGCTGAGCGCGGCGTGAAAATCCGCATCGCGGCGCCTATGCAGGACGCAACATTGCGCCATCTCGTTGAATTGAAAAAAATCGCGCAGTTGAAGAAAACTGACGCTCTGCCTGGACGATTTGTTATTATTGACGATGAGCAAGTGTTATTTATGGTCAGCGATGATCAACAGACGCATGAGAATTATGACACTGGAGTCTGGGTGAATACCCCCTACTTTGCAAAAGCCTTAAGCACACTGTTTAATACTACGTGGAATACGCTGAATGGCAATAATAATGGAAAGAAATAAGCGATGACACAAGAACAAAAATCCTACTCTATTCGTAGACAATATACAGAGATTGATGTTCCTCATCGCGGTGGAACACTTACTTTTCTTCATCGATTCTTTGGACCAGATACTTATGTGACTCTTGCACGACAAATAGAGCAAGCCAGATTACAAGGAGCAAC
>JBBSXE010000050.1:0-6540 GCA_038045925.1 Nanobdellota archaeon | reverse complement strand
TTCAGGAAAAGGCTCTCTTTTTCTTCAGGCGTGCGCTTCTCTCTTACAGCAAGAGATTATGACGCCGACGATTCCTTCTTTGTAGGAAATTCTGACTCTGCCAAGAAATGGGGCAAAAGTTTATTAATGAACTTAATCTTTTTAGCAGGATGTTTACTCGGATCCGAACAACCTATTATCTTGGACGTTTGAATCACTATTCTCTCTATGCACGTAGCGTAGCAATACATGCTTTATCTCGTTTAGATGATCCGAGATCTCAAGCAATTAGTTCTTCTTTTAAGGAACTTGAATCACTTGTTGATGGACATGACCTGTCTCCTTTAGCCCCTCGCGTCTTAGAGTATTGGAAACTTCATAGAAATCTCGCATCAGAATGTCAATCTGTTTTGGCTGCAATTAAAGCAAAATTGGCACCAGAGCACTATTCTCTCATTGAACCTTCCCATATTAATCAACTTTTAGACAATCCAAACAAGTTTCATGTTGAAGTTCGATTTGTTGAAAGAACTTATATACCTGCAAGAGATATGCAAGGATTTATTGGACAAGAAGGAGGTTCAGAATCATACATTCCCGAGCATTACGAGCTGATGTTACATCCTCAAATTTCCCAATGCGACTCTTAAGCTCTTTTGATTGAAATATTCCAATAGAAATGAAAAATGGAAACAGCCTATAGAAAGCTTTATTAAGCATATTTCAGGCACATTTCTTCATACCTATGGCGCAACACGTTCAGACTGTTAAGGATAAAAAGAAGAAAAAACATTGGTATACTGTCGTCGCTCCACAAGATTTTCAAAGCGTAAAGCTCGGAGAAACGCCCGCTTTTAACATTCAAGACCTTATTGGCAAGGTTCTCCATATCAACCTTATGACGTTAACTAATGATCCAAAAAAGCAAGCAGTCAACTTGAGCTTTAAAATCGCTCAGGTATCATCCACGACCGCTGTGACAAATCTTATTCAATATTCTTTAAACACCGCACATATTAAACGGCTTATTCGCAAAGCAAGCGATAAAATTGAAGAATCCTTTCTTGTGACGACAAAAGACAACTTTACGTATCGCATCAAACCTATCTTTTTCACACGGCATGAAGTCAGCAATTCTCTTTTGACCGCGCTTCGCAAGAAAACTATCGAACATCTGCAACACACTCTTCGAGAATTAACGAGCACTGAGATTTTTACTCAACTTATTTCCAACAAGCTTCAAGCAGAGGCAAAGTCAGCGTTGAAAAAAGTGTATCCTGTTTCTCTTTTTGAGATCAAATCTTTTGTTCTTGTTTCCTCTTCACTTTCTCCCCAACCTGTTCCTGTTTCTCCTGAACTAGCACCTGCAGCAGACTCCCAACCTGTTGATGCACCTTCTTCTGAGCAGGAAGAACTTGTTGCAGAAGCGCAAGCGCAAACACAAGCTATATAAACATCGTTTCTTTCTTTTGTGTCAAAGAGGTCATTTTGCATGCAACGCCATATCTTAGCTTTCAGCACGCTTTTTATTCTCCTCTTAGCTTTTCTCGCTTATCAACCAAATATTATAGGTTCTTATTATCGCGTTGGAGATGGCGACTATACTTCCGATTATGATGCATATATTGTTGGAGCTCTCGCGTTCAATGACGTTAATGGCAACGGCGTTGTTAATCGTGATGATCTTGATGCCGTTGATAAAGCGCTTAACGGGTGGACAAGCCATTCTGACAAGACAGATATCAACCGCGATGGAAAAACTACCCAAGAAGATTATGACTCGCTCTTTCTTTACTTAGAGACCAAAGATGACCATTCGACTCTAAAGTTTAGTGATGCTTGCACACCTGGAGAAATTCGCTGTACATCTTCACGAACAACTTCTGTTTCCGGCGTTCATACTATCAAACGAGATCAACAAACGACCTTTATCTCTTGCGCATATAATCCTGTACAACACATGTATACTTGGGGATCAACAATCTCTTCCTGCCCTGAAAATTACGTCTGCACTTCAACACTTTACATAGAACAAATCAGCAATAAGAAAGACGCTATCACTCCTCTTGCTTCTTGCGTTCCAACACCATCGCTCGCTCAGCCAAAACCATCGTTGTATAAATCTTTCTTTTCCAATAGATAAATATATTCGAGCGCACCGCCACGCTGTATTTTTCTTTTCTCTTTTATTCTGAATTTGTTAGCGATATCTTTTTCTTCTTGATCTGTGTTTGTCATTATGATGATTCTTTTTGCTATTTTTTTTGCTACTCTAAAAAACCCTTTCCATACCTGCATACTTTTATTATTCTCTTTTGAAAGAACGATTCTTGTCGCAATAAGGTCAATACTGTTTTCTTTTTCTGTCTGTTCTAACTCTTGCAATTCTTGACATTTCATCTCTATCTTTGCCTTTGCCATCTGCATATTGATTCTTGCATTTCTTATATTGTTCTTTAATGGATCTGACGCTCTCACGTTTTTTCCACCCATTCGCGCAGCTTCAATCGCTATTGTTCCGTCTTTGCATAATGGATCGAGGATTCCTTCAGTTTCAGGGTCGTACTCTGCTATTTTGAGCATCGCATATCCCAGACAACCACTGATTCCCTGATTGTTGATTTTGACGCGATAGGCTCTTCGACATAATCTTTCTTTCTTGAGAAGACCTATGAAACATACTTTTTTGATGATGTCAATATATATTGTTTGCTTTGCCTGCTCTCTATCGATAATGAATCCTTTTTCTCTGAGAAATATTCCTATCTCCCTTTCCACATCAACGCTTCTGAATGGATGATCTCCTTCACGATTGCATTCTACTTTGTATTTTTCTTCCTTGGACAATTGCAGATCTTCACACTGTTGTTGTATCTCGTCTATTGAATCTATTCTTGCTTTTTTTATGAGCTCGAATATGATATTTGCGCTCTTTACGTCTTCTTTCCATGTCATAAACTTCACTCGCGCGGGAGCAATCTTTTTCCCCATTACCTCCGCTTCACAAATATCTTCAATTCCTTCTGTTGTTACGGCAATATATGCTGTCATTTTTTGATCCTGAACTCTGCATATTCTTTTTTTGCTTCTTCTTCATCTCGATCTACACTATCCACTTGAGAACGTAATGGCCCCTGTTCGCATTTTTCAATGAACTCGTTGATATTTTTTTCTTCTCCTTCGCCTATAATCTCTATTGTTCCATCTTCTTTATTTTTTACGTATCCTTTGATATCTCGTTCTTGCGCGTGTTTTTTGACAAAGTGCCTAAATCCAACATTTTGCACTCTTCCGCTTATGATGAGCTTCACTCTTTTTCGCATGCTTATTGTACCATTTCCGCAAGATAAATGTTGCTCTTATTTTCCGTGATCCGTATTTTTACCTTATCCTTACTATTTCTGCCGCAGTTGACTACTGTAATGCAACGATCTCTTGCCGCGGCGATCATCTGACCTTTTAGCCAGCCTGGAGCAACGATTTCCGCGAGCAGCGTTTCATTGATCTTCATCGTTTCCGGTATGTTTGCCGCTCGTTCTGTATTTAAATCAGGAGCACGATACACGAGCTGGATTTCGAATTCTTTCTCCCATGCCCTCAGTTGCTTATAAAATTTATAATAGTTTATTTTTCCCGCTTCTTTCATTTTTCTACTATATTTATACTCTTCATACTTTTGAATCGCGATTCTGCATTTTTTTTCTTTGGCGAACTGGATAAGCTCACGAACATCTTTATCGTTGACGTCTGGAATCCAGACGGGCGCAAAGAGCAATTCGATGTTTGTTTTCTTTATCGCGCCAATTGCTTCTTGAATAGAACTCATTTCATACTTTTCGCTGCCAAATAATTTTTTACTTTTTATCGCGTCCAACGAATGAATGCTTACATGTATCCTGTTTAATCCCGCATGATTAAGTTTTTCAATAAGATCTTTTGTCAAGAATGTTCCGTTTGTCTGCATGGAAATAAATACCACTTCTTTTTCTTTTTTGAGCAAGCTGATTAACTTTACAAGATAGGGATAGGTTGTCGGCTCACCAATAGAATCAATATTGACATGTATTTTTCCTTTTATTTGTATTACTTTTTTTATCCAATCCACCATGTACTCTGGATCGACGATGTAATGCGTGATGTGCGATGTTGAAAATGGGCCCGCGTCTGTCGAACAAAATGGACAATTCATATTACAGATTGTTGTTGCGCGCACTTGGATGACATTGCTGTTTGGTCTGAGCACTATGCCGAACGCTATATGACCTATTAACGGAATTCTTGATTCACGCGTAATTTTTACGAGTTGCATAAGAAAAGAGAAGAAGAAAAGCTTATAATGTTTATTCCTAAGCTACTTTCTTAATAATTCTCTGCTCCTTTGGTATTTCTTCATCGAGAAGTAACTCTAAGATTTTTTCATCTAATTCATAGCTGTTTCTGCAGCAAGGACAGGTTATTGATAGTTTTGCACCACCACGAACCATCTCTTCCACCAT
This sequence comes from Nanobdellota archaeon, assembly GCA_038045925.1. Classification (GTDB taxonomy): domain Archaea; phylum Nanobdellota; class Nanobdellia; order SCGC-AAA011-G17; family UBA489; genus UBA489. Next base: position 2,065 of record JBBSXE010000050.1, on the reverse strand, counting down.
ATGATAACTTAAGTAGAATGCGTATCTTTGCCTATTATGATTCGATATATTGCCTTCTAAGCCATATACTCGAGTCACACTTTCGTGCTTAGACGGCGAAGTTAAATCTCCTTCTCTTGAACAACAGTCTACTGCGACATGTTCGCCACTTACGTCACTTATTAAATCTAATCTTGCATAATCTAACCTTCTCGTTTCTCTCGTATATGTGGACAGGGTCATTCTTTAACCCTCTCACTATTCCTTATATAAATCTTTCTATCTTTATTACTTTTTAGTAGTGTAAATATTTCTTGGCATAAATACTTTTTCTGTTTTTGCCGCGCATTCTTTTTCTTTTTGTATCATTTCTTCTGAGGTGAGCACTGCTTTCGCAAGCGCGACGCATTCATCCTTCAATGTCATTACAACAACAGTTTCATCTTTTTTAATGCCTGCGCTGAGCTTCGCGATTCCCTGCACGCCAAGATACGATCCGTGGCAAATGTTATTGACGACGTTATCAAACACCCATATCTTTTTGAGATGATCAACCGCGCGCTCAAATGGGAGGATCGCTTTTCTCATATGAGTCTCATCGCCCTGCTTCCAGAATTCGTACGCATCTTTCAAATCTTGGAGGGAGACATAGTCTTTGTCGGTGAACGGGCCTGCTTTTGTTCTGACTAATTGCGCCATGTGCGCGCCAACTTTCAACTTTTGGCCAACATCATGGATAAACTTTCTGATATATGTGCCTCCTTGACACCCGATGCGAAACAGAACATCTTGATTTTGTATTGCTAATATCTGGATGTAATATACTCTTCTTTGCCGCACTTGGCGTTTTACTGCGCTTCTGACTGGAGGGAGCTGGCTGATAGTGCCAATACATTCATTCAGCACATTTCTGATCTTTTTTTCTTCGATCTCTTTATGGATGTGCATCAACGCAACGTACTCTTTTCCCGCAGGCAATAAGGCTTGCACTATTCTTGTCGCATCTCCGAGCGCAATCGGAAGAACGCCAGTGACGCGAGGATTTCCTTGCTTCTTATTTGAGCACTAAGGTCCCCGCATGACCGGATTTTCCGATATTGAGGATTTTCTTGACGTAATCCGCAATCTGATGACTTGTTGGACCAGACGGCTTGTTGAGATTTACTATTCCGTATTTTATCAACTGCTCAACTGATCTTTCTTCAGGCTTGCGGCCCCACTCGGGATTTGTCGATGCTTCTTTCTTTACGATTACTGTCTTATCTTCTTTTTCGAAGGGAAGCTTTGTTTCCATGACTTTTTATTTTTTCGAAACCTATATATATCTTCTCCTCTTCATTTTTTCTGTGTTTAGTTTATGGAGAAGAAAATCCTTTTGCAGGCATCTGCTCTTGTTTTAATCTCGTTTTTCTTCGCGACGTACCTTCAACATTCCGACGACAAACAACTGACCGGACAATTAGTGACACGACAACATGACGGACAGGAGCTTCGCTGCATTGACTGCACTGGCATCTGGATTTCTCGCGCAAAAATTATGCAACTTTCTCCATCTGGACTTGCCTGGAACAATCTTCTTACCGAAGCAAACCAACCTTCTTGCATTCCGAATCTTGCTGACCAAAATGATAACTGCAATGTTCGTATTCTTGCAAAATCTCTTGTTTCTGTTCGTCTTGGTATTGCAACACCGTATCGAGATGATGTTGTTTCTGCACTTCGAAGCATTGTTAATTCAGGAACTTATATTGGCAGAGCACTCGCACTTGGAAGAGAATTGGGAACATATGTAATTGCGGCAGATATTATTGACCTTCAGACTGTCGATTCTGCGCTCGACGCGCAATTTCGCGCCAAGCTTCTTGAACTGCAGATAACATTCACTTCCGGAGGACCAAAGAATCTTTTCGCATGCCACGACGACCGACCAAATAATTGGGGAACCCATTGTGGAGTCACTCGTCTCGCCATCGCAGCATATCTCCATGATCAACAAGAAATTACTCGGAGTGCTCAAGTTTTTAAGGGATGGCTCGGCGATTTGAATTCTTATAACGGATTTACTTATGGCGATCTTTCATGGCAA
>JBBSXE010000049.1:0-6276 GCA_038045925.1 Nanobdellota archaeon | reverse complement strand
CTGCGCTCACAGCAAAAAAATTCTGAACAGTTTATTTATCAGCTATTCATTTAAACGCGGCTGCAATTTACATATTATACGACTTTCGTTGAGGCCGATTTCCCTGCCTTCCGAACGAATGTGGCCTTCTTTCTCCTCCACGGAACGGACGCCGCATATGCCCGTGCATCGGCGCTCTTCTCGGCATAAACTGCTCAAACTGCGTTAACGCGAATTTCGGCAACGGCAGTTTTTCAATTTTACCGACATCTCTGAGCACATGGCGAAAATTATCATAGTCTTTTTCTGAAACTAATGAAACTGCAACACCCTCCTGGCCCGCTCGCGCTGTGCGACCAATGCGGTGCAGATATTCTTTGCCTGTCTTCGGCACATCAAAATTGTAGACATGCGAGAGCATCTTGATATCAAGACCTCGAGATGCAATGTCGCTCGCGACTAACACTGTTGTCTGCTTGTTATGAAAAGATTCCATCACCTGCTTGCGCTGATTTTGGCTTAAACCGCCGTGAATCGCTTTTGCTTGAATATTATTCTTGTTCAAATTATGCTCTATCAGATCAACACCCCTTCGCGTCCCGCAGAAGACAATAACATACGGGGAATTTTCCTGTTTTAATAAATGCACAAGCAAATGAAATCGGTCGCGCACAGGAACATCATAATAATACTGCTTCAAGAGGTCTTTTTCGACATGCGTCTTTGCTCTCACCATCTGCGGGTTGCGCATATGACGCTGCATAATGTGCTCAATTTCCCTTGGGAAGGTTGCGCTGAACATCAATGTTTGCCGATTTTTAGGAATTTGCTTGAGAATGCGTTCAACGTCCGGGAGGAAGCCCATGTCCAACATCCGATCTGCTTCGTCAAGCACAAGAAATTTAATGCGATCAAGACGCAACGATCTTCTTTCCAGCAAATCACAGACTCTTCCCGGCGTTCCTACTACAACATGCGTTTGTGGAATTCTTCTGATCTGCTCATCAATGGAGACACCACCATAAATTTTGAGGATATTGCATGGTTTATACTTACTGAGCTCTTGGCAATCATCCGCAACCTGCTCGCACAACTCTCTTGTAGGCACCAAGATAATCGCCTGCAACCCGTCAGCTTTTTGAATTTTTTCTAAGGTTGGCAGCGCAAATGCGATCGTTTTTCCAGAGCCTGTGCTTGATTGACCAATAACATCTTTTCCTTCCTGGATATACGGGATTGCGCGCGCCTGGATATAGGTTGGCGTATCAATGTTGAGATCATGCAATGCTTTTTTGAGCGCTGGATCTTGCGTCAGGTTTTCGAAGGTTATTTCTTGTTCCATAAAAAAAGAAGTGCAAACTATAGTTTATAAAGGTGCTTTTTTTGTATAGAAACAGTCATTCTGCTTCTACCTCCATTTGAGATATCACTATTTTCATATAGACTGTATGCCCTTATAACATCTCACGGTGATTTTTTAGCTTATAAACTTGAGAGGTAAATTTGAATGAAGAAATGCCTTGTGCAGTGAGAAAGGAAAGCTTATAAGGCTCTTATTCTTTAAAAAATGGATGAAACAAGAAATGATCCAGATTTCTAAAAAAGAATATGAAGACCTTCTCGAAGAGATTTGCATCCTCAGAAATCCTGAAATGATGGAAGCTATTCGAGAAAGTGATGAAGCTACACATACAGGTGTTGAGACATGGAACTTGAAAACTCATTCATAAACTTTATGCAACCTTGTACTCCTGGTCAATTGCGGGAGATCGTGACGAAGCACGGCATGCCATTCTCTGCAGTCGACAGTTTGGTGGCGGGAAATTATGTGAAGAAGGATGGGAAGGCGTTCGACGCAAGGTAGATTCAAAATCAGTGCGAAGGCTAGCAGCTACTCTGCGCTGTGTTTCTTGGCAGCAGTATCGGTCTTGTCAGCCTGCACTAGCATGAGTCAGCTGACCTGAGAGAAGCAAGTCATACTTCAACAGTTCCAGAACCCTGACCTACCGTTCGTCCCAGGAGTTATCGGGATAACAATCTCAGGCACGCGCGAGGAGGCGGCGAGGGTTTTGAAATCGCATGGAATGACTATGTATCCGGAAAGAGCGTGCGTGAGCAGTATATCGAGAGCGGGTATAGATCTTGTAAGCCCGTGCAGTGACTTCTGGATGGGTGTGACCACAGTACTGGTCGAACCTGGCACTGAGGTCGCCGTCGCTCGTCGTCTTCTTCGCGACCCAAAGATCCTCAGCGTTGAGCGACTTCCAGCAGATAGGTTGATCTGACGGGGAAGGCTTAGTTGGTCACCGTACGGAAAAGTGATAGAGAAGCAGGTGGCGACAAGCTCTTTGTTGCGATCGGTAACGTCGTGCCGCGCCAGAAACCGTCCGAGGGAGTGCTCATAGTATGTTGCGACGTGCGTTGTAGGAATATAGTCTGCGTGCATCTTGTCTTTTCTCCTGCACCGGCGTCCTTATAGTTTTTCACCTGTTTTGCCCCAGAAAAACCCCACTCTCAACAGAAATAGAGGAAGTGGGCCCGACAGGATTTGCACCTGCGACCTCCTCCACGTCAAGGAGACGTCATAGCTACTAGACTACGAGCCCATGAGAGAAAAATGTCTCAGAAGCTTATATAAATTTAACTCAGCTTACGATTTGAACTATCTATTTCCTTCCTGTTTGATTTTAAAAAGCTCGAGTTCGCTCTTTGTCAATCAAGACAGATTGCTTCTTTTTGGTATCGCTACTGACAAATCTCTCTCCTCGATCTCTTTGAGCAATCCCTCACGATGTATTGCACCCATAACTACAAAGAGAGTTCCTTCCTTAAATTTCCTGTCAATATTTTCTATTACTGACTCTTCTCGCTTTCTTTGCAGCCCCATAAACTTTTTGATTTTTATTTTATCACTCAATACTTCATTCAGCTCCTCTGCCGAACTGATATTTAATTTTGTAAAAAGCATACTTCTTCCTTCACGGTACTGCTGAAGCGGTAATTTTCTTTCCATATCTCTCATGGTTTTTTTTATTTCTTCATCTTTTTTCAACGCTTCGTAAAAATAATGAAGGGGTAATTTTCTTTCCATATCTCTTATTGTTTGTATTATTTCTTCATCTTCCTTTTTCAACGCTTCGTAAACATAAAGTAGACCGCACTGTTGGATCGCTGCGAGTTCTTTTAATGATTCCTCATAAAGTGTTCTCGTTTCCATTCCGAAAAGAGGTATTTCGTTATAGAGTTCACGCGCAAGATACTGTCCTGGACTATGCACTAAGTATTGTGGAACTTCAGGGCAGCATTCATTTTCACTATGAGCCAGGAAAAGGGAAATGTCTCTCTCAATCAATGCCCTTAGAAGTGCGCTATTTTTATCTTTGCGCTGTCTTAGTTCATTCATAAATTTTATTCTTTCCCCTATGAGATGCTGCGCATGTTCTTCTGCTTTCTTCATTTGATTCTGGTAGCCTTCATTAATGTCACCACATAACCCTTCAAGGCAGAGTGCATCAACGATTGATTTGTTATCTCTTACAAAAGAAACGATTCTCTTTTGATATTTAACGAGATGTATGTCTGGAATATACACGAGACGAAGCGCAGATTTTCTATCTTTGAAGTAATCACAATCAAATGAGAGTTCCCACGGACTTTCGCTTTTTTGTTTTTTGCTGATAGTAGAGCAACTCGCTCCACCGACTGCTGATAGAACTAATGCTCCCATCGTCTTTAGCGCCTGCCGTCGAGAAATATATCTCTGCTCTACCATCTCTTCCAACAGCTCTTCTTGATTCTGTTCTCTTTGCATTGTATTGTGCACTCTTTGTGAAAAGGAAGCCACCGGCAGGATTTGAACCTGCGACCTTCAGCTTACAAGACTGCATTTTTATCATCAAATCGCCGAAGAAGGAAACGTTATCTCTACAGGCACATCAACTTCAATGTCCTGCAGGGTTTTTGCTCTTTTTTTAAAGCTTAAGATACCGACGCTCTTGATCTCTTCTGTCGTTTCATCTTTTCTAATGAATACTCCTTCCTGCACTTCTTCCGCATAGCTTTTCGTTGGTTTTCCTACACTAATTTCTAAGAAATCTCCTTCTTCATCATAATATACTCGCATAGGACCTTTCATTTTATTTTTCTTTCAAAGTATGCTGTAATAATATATCCTGTGCCGTTTAAATACTTAACGATCACTAAGAGGTATTTTGCTGGATTTTCTCGTTGTTTGATGTAATTATAATAATACCTTACTTGCTCGTCAAAACTATAATCGGTTATTTTTAATGGGTGTTGCAACGTTACTTTTAGCTCTTCAATGTACTGTCCTATTTCTGGATGGTCCTGCAGAATATGTTTCCATTGTTTTTGTGGAAGCCGAATTGTTCTCCCAGATTTATCAACTACCTCAAAGAGATTTCCCATCAGGATAGAATAAGATTTTAGATTTTTAAACTTTCTGACCTTTGGGATCCTCGAAAAACAAGAAGGAAGCCACCGGCAGGATTTGAACCTGCGACCTGCTGCTCACTTGCTACTGATACAAGGCAGCTATTCTACCACTGAACTACGGTGGCATTGAAGAAACAAAGATTTTAGAATATTTAAAAAGGTTGGGGTTCAAAAATTCTCTGTATTTTGTGAATGAGTTTAGTTCAAAGTTTGCAGATACTCTTCTTTATCGCAAATATGATCGCCATTACGCTGCATACATCCTTCACACGCCGGAGCGCCTGTCGGAATAAATTCTTTCGTTGGCTGCATTTTCATTCACCGTAAACCCCATCATCATTCCTGAATGCAAATGCTCTGCAATATGGCAGTGCATCATCCAAATTCCTGGATTTGAGAAATCAACTAATAAATCTACTGCGCTGCCTTTCGGAATTAAAACTGTGTCTTTCCAGACGAGGTTTGCGTTCTCCTTTCCATTTTCTCGCACAACTAAAAAGCGCTGGCCGTGTAGATGGATAGGGTGCTGCATGGGGTGCTCTGAATTTTTTTCGTTGGTGATACGAATCATCTTGATGTCTCCTTTGTTGATTTCAGCCATAATGTCCATGTTTCTTTTGCCTGTTTTTCTGTCTTCAATAAACCATGACATCATCAAGCTGTTGTGCATTTGATTCATCATGAACATTGTGTCTTCCCATTCAATCGCTCCTTCATTTCCGTGCATATGCTCCATATTCATCACCATGCCGCGCATATCAATGTTTAAACTAAACTCAAAATCAGGCGCTTGGTTAACATATTTTTTGTAGTCTGCGATGTCGGATTGTGGCAAGGGTTGTGTTTTTGTTGTTTCTGTTGCAGCGGATTCAACGAAAATTTTTCCTAAGCTATAGGTTGCATCCGGATTCGTGTGAATAATTGCATACTCACCAACCTGTGAAAAAGAAGTGTCAAGAATATATCTCTCCGCAGGCGCGATAATCACGCTCGATGTTGCAATCGGTTTTTCATACGCGCTCAGATCACTGCCAATTATTTGCAGATTTGTTTTTTCTATCGAGATATTGAACGGGCGAACATTAGCTGTATTGAGGAGATAGAAACGGATATTTTCTCCTTGCTTTACTTTGATTGTTGGCCGTACTTCGCCGTTGAGCAGCATCGTATTGCCGAATCTTCCCATCAACGCAAAATTCGTAAATTTTTCAGAGAAGCGATAGAAATCATTCCTGTCGAGAAGCATGTCATCAACAATTAACGGAATTTCGCGAGGTGTTTCTGTTGCAACTTTTTGCTCGACAATAATCATCCCGTACATGCCGCGTTCCTGCTGGATATCTTCACGGATATGCGGATGATACCAAAAGACTCCTGCGTCTGGAAAAAATAACTCGTAACGGAATGTTTCTCCTGGCTTAACTGGTGGTTGCGAGACATCGGGAACGCCATCAAACTTATAATTGTGACGAAGACCATGCCAGTGAATGGTTGTATCTTGATCAATATTGTTTAAAAAATCAATGAAGACTCTGCTGTTCTGTTCTACCTTTAGGAGAGGTCCTGGAAATTGTTGGTTATAGGTAAATAATGTTAACTGTTTTCCGTCAATTTCTTTTGTCGCTGGCGCCGCCTCTATTTTGAATGTTTGGCTGTCTTCAAGTATATAGATTTGTGATGGCTGAGAAAGAGGGATTATTTCTTGTTTTTGTTTGATGGTGAACAAGAAAATCATGAGGAGTATAAGAAAAACACTGCTTATGACCGCTATCTTTTTGTTTTTTTGCTTTTTCATCTTTAGCGCAAAGAAAGATTAACTCCTTTATAAATTAATGAGCATCA
>JBBSXE010000048.1:0-2118 GCA_038045925.1 Nanobdellota archaeon | reverse complement strand
CCTCTTTTCTTTTTTATTGCAGAGACGAAATGATTTATAAATGTTGGGTCGAACTGATATTCTTCATTCTTCGTTTGATGCAATCTCTAGTATTTTATGATGAAATAAAAAAAGATTCGTAATATCACAAGGTTACATTTTTTGTATCTTTGTAATATAAATAAAATGCAAATTCATAGACCTGCACAAGCTCACAAGCGCACGCCCACACAAAAAGATTTATATAGTATTGTAGACGTATAAATCGTATGCCGTACACAGAAATCAAACAAAGAAAGAACAAAAGATATTATTATAGAGCGCTCTCGGTAAGAAAAGGCAGGAAAATAACAAAGCAAAGAATCTATCTCGGCGTCAATCTCTCAAGGGAAATACTGCTCCAAAAAGAAAGAGAATCTGATAAAACATTCAGTCTTCAACAAAAAACAAAACAGCAGAAATCGCTGGAAGACATAAAGAAAAAAATCAGAGTTGTGCTCAAAAAATACCATGTAAAAAAAGCAGGGATTTTTGGAAGTTATGCCAGAGGAGAGCAGAAACGTGGAAGCGATATCGATATTATAATCCAGCCGACGAAAGATATGGGCTTTGCATTTGCTGGCTTAGAGATAGAATTATCAGAACAGATAGGAAAGAAAGTTGATTTAGTAAGTTACAACGGTCTGAACCAGCATCTTAAATCGAGAATACTTGGCGAGGAGATAAGGATTATATGAGCTCTAAGGAAGACGTGATCTTTATCGAGCATATTTTCGAGAGTATCACTGCTCTAGAGGAATTCTCTAAGGATCTGAATAAAGAAAGATTGATGTCAGACAGGTTAAGGCAAAGTGCAATGATACGGGAAATAGAAGTAATAGGAGAAGCGATGAAAAACATCTCAGAAAAGCTCAAAAACAAATATACAGAAATTGCGTGGAAAAAGATTATTGGAACAAGAGATAAAATGATTCATCATTATTTCGGTGTTGATTTGCATATTGTCTGGAACATTGTGAAGAAAGATATCCCAATTCTGAAGAAACAAATGAAAAAAATAAAGAAAGATTTTGCTGAAAATAAGTTCGATTCTTTAATTCACAGTGAGGGTTGAATAACACATATTCGATCTTTGCAAACAGGCTTTCCTTTGCCGCAATCAAGGGTTCCTTCGCACGATTGGTCGCACAGAACAGCGGTGCAATCAGGAGCATATTGTTTGTTCACTACACTTGTCGGATGGCAACATTGTGCAGGAACGCAGTCGCTATCGTTGTTGCAAGAAGTTGTTCCGCTGCCACGAACAGTAATCGTAATAGGTTCTGAAACAAGATCTTGAATTGTAAACCGAACTTCATATGTTCCGGAAGAAGTATACGTATATCGTGTTGTGTAAAAAACCTGAACAATTTCATCTTGATCTTTCACGTCTTCATACGGCAAACAGCTCGGCATGATTGATTCACGTTGCCCATCGCCAAAATCCCACGTCGTTGCAGGGCAGTAATAATTTTCTTCATGGCCTTCAACCTGTAAGAGCTGAATGATAAAAGAAACGTCTAATGGTGTATCTCCATCGATGGGCGTTGCTTCAATGCTGGTTAAAGTGACTTCTTCTGTTAGTTGATTGCTGTTGCCAGGAGTTTGCTGACTGCATCCGCTAAGAAAAAATGTACTTAATATAAAAAAGAGAAGTATGCCCTTTACCATAATGCTCTGTATGATTTTATAGTTATTTAAGATTTACGCCTAAAACTATTTAAAGAGAAAACAGTTTAAAAGTTACATGAAATGGAAGTTGATGTGGTTACCGTTGCTCTTTCTCTTGGTTGGTCTGTATTTGATGACAACACTGAGAGTAAACCTGTCTATGCCGCCCCAATATTTTATCTATTTTGTCGGATTGGACAAAGAAATATTTATTACAGAACAACAATATGGCCTTGCCGTTATCCTAGCTTATGTCTGCATTCTTTTTTCAGTGATTTCTGCAGGAATAATTATTTATACGTCAAGAAAAAATAAGTCTTGAAAGAAGAATGAATCCTCAATTAACAGACTATTCCTTAAATAAAAAGAAAGAAATAGTGCAAGAGAGAACGTAGCTAATCACAACATAAAATAACAAAAAGTAAAATA
>JBBSXE010000047.1:0-5398 GCA_038045925.1 Nanobdellota archaeon | reverse complement strand
ATGACGACATCGCTTGCTGCAGTAGCCTTGAAAAACGTCGGCGCGCTGAGTCAGGCAAATCAGGCATTAGCAGTTATTAAATCAACAGCGGATACAACAAATAATTGCTGGCCAAAGAGCAATTGCAAACCGATAGATACAGCGTTCGCGGTCTGGGCATTGGATGAATTTGGAGAGAAAACAACTGCAAGCGAGGGATGGCTCCGCTCAGCGTTAGCAGTAGCGTTGCAGAATAATTGGTGGCTGCAAATTGTCACAACAGAAAATGGAACCTGCACAATCGCATATCCAGATGCGCAAGGATCGCCGCAGCAAGAAACAATTCAAGTTGATGCGGGAAAATTCCCAGCATGCGCAGCTACGCCAACAAAAACCTTCTTCGACCTCAACCGCTGCTTGAAGGTAAAAAATATCGTTGTCAACAGTCCTTCCACGACCTTTGATGTTGATTGCCGCGGCCTAAGTCCAAACACGATGATTAGCGCTATTTTCAATAAAGGAAATGAATACACGTTAGTCGATCAAGCGACAGCAGAGCGTTCACTCATCACTATTAATAACGGTTGTTTTGGTGACAGCCCAAAAGGATCCTGTGTCAAAGACACTTCATTATACATTAATTGGCTTTCAGCAGAAGTAGAATCGCCGCTCAATACCAATGCGTGGCTCCGCACAGTCTATGATAATAAAAAAGCATTTGATACCGCGATGCTTTTTCTTGCCTCAAAAACAAATGATGATCTTTACAGCGGCGATTTGGTGAAAATTCAGCGCGATGATGGCAGTTATGACAAAGATATTCGTGAAACTGCGGTCGCGGTGCTTGCCTTAAAGCGTGGCGGATTTACAGATCCTGCAAACAAAGCGATCGCGTTCTTAAAATCAAAGCAAGCTGCCGACGGCTCATGGGAAAGCAATACACTCAAAACAGCGCTTGTCTTGTTTGCGGCGTTTAGCGATGCGCAGGTAAATATAGGCCCTCTAACTGGCGATGGAGATGGTGGCGGTCCTGCTCCCACTTGCGGCGATAACATTTGTGATGTCGGAGAAACAGAATTGAGCTGTCCAAAAGATTGTCAGCAGTCCCAGCAAACATGCGTCATTGACGGCGTGTGTCAGGCGCAGTTTGGAGAAAACTCGCAGAATTGTGCGAATGATTGCAGTTGCGGAGATAATATTTGTGACAGTGTTGAAAAAGCCAGTGGATTATGCACAGAAGATTGCGGGACAAGCAGGGGAGATATTACGCCGGAGCCCGCGTATTGCGGTAATGATATTGCGGAAGATGATGAATTGTGTGATGGCGGTGACGATGCTGCGTGCCCAGGCAGTTGCCAGGTTGATTGTACGTGTGAAGAAAAAAAGAGCTTCGGATGGTTATGGACATTACTGATTATATTGTTGCTCGCGGCAGCTGCATTTTTCTTTATCAAACATAAAAAAGGTGGATCAAATAAAAAGCCGTTCGGATCTCAAAAGCCGGAATTTCGACCATATACATCGCAATTAGAGATGCAGCAACGCCAAGCGCCGAGAATGCAATATCAAATGCCTCCGCAGCAGCCTGTTGAACGATCCTCAAGAGTTGATGATGAGCTGGAAAGATCGCTGCGCGAAGCAAAGAAGTTAATGAAGAAAATCTAACCATGAGCGCAGGAAAGTTAGGAATCTATGGGTGCATCATGCTTCTTGTTTCCTTGGTAGCGCATGCGCAATCACTCGTAACTACAACCATTTCGAAAGAATCCTATCAGCCGGGAGAAACAGTCCAAGTGGAAATGCGAGCGCAAAATCTGCTTCGCCAGATCACTGCTGCCAATATCGCAGTTCTTGATGCGCGGCAAAAGAAAATCCCAATTGCCCCGTTTCTGTGGAAAAATGGAAACGATAATTACTTTATATCATTTGATCTACCGCTGACGTTGCAGTCGGGAAATTACACAATGCAAATAAAAAATGTACAGTCTGCAGCGAATGCGTCTGCTGGCGGAGAAACAATCGAACAATCATTCGAAGTTAAAGGTCAGTCTTCGCCTATTCTTACGATACAACCAGCGTTTATCTTCCCGCAAGAAGGTCAGCAGGAAATAACGCTTGCAGTCAGCAGTAAAAGAACAACAACGACAATAACCCTAACAGCCTCATCAGGAATAACGCATGTCTATACTGGACAGGAAATTGTTCAGGAAGGCACGACACGGACATTCAAGTTTTCTCTCCAGCCGGCAATAACAGCAAGAGAAACGATAACGATAACCTATGGAAATAGCACATACACAATTCCTGTGCTGAAAAAAGAAAACGTCTCTTCCCCTATAATACAACCACAGCAGCCACCCATAAAAACAACAGCTCTCGAACTCGTAACAGCGGTAAAAATCGTCAACAGAACCACCACCCCAGAACAAAAAATAAGCGGTGTTCTTTCCTTCAAAAATAGCGGCAATGAAACGTTGTATAACATCACCATTATACTCACAGGAAATCTTCACGAAATCATCACGTTAAACCAGACTGATGTTGTAATGCTTGAACCAGCGCAGATTGCTGACGTGCATGTTCTCGTCAATCAGCAAGGCAATGCAAAAGAGGGAGATTATATTGGCGTCATCGGAATTACAGCCGCAACCCATCAGATTGAGTTGCCAGTCTATATTTTTGTCCGCACTTCTCCAATAACAGATATCCAAACAAAGCAGAACGCAACAATCTGGAGTGAGACAAATCAAACAAAGCCCGCAGAGTTCAACATCTCGTTTCCAGGAGACGGTGGACAACCGCCAGTAAAGAAAAAGAAAGAATTTCGAGGAATTGGATCTCTGCTATTCACAATATTTTTCTTGCTCATTGCGGGAATCTTCTTCATGATCAAAAATAAAAAGACGGTTGAAAAAAGAACATTTCAAGATTATCTGCGGGAAAGACAGCAAAAGCCTTAGCTTTCCAAAGACTCAATTTTTTTCTTCAAAGAAATATTCTCCGCATGCGCATTTTTCAAAAACATGTCATATTGGTGCAATCGTCCGATAAGGTCATTCAATAAATTTGAGATAGGCTCAGCGGTAAACGTAAACTTCTGCGGCTCAAGAATTTCCACTGAGGAAGGCATAAAATCAAAACAAAAATCCATCAATGCTTGAATATGGTTCGCCTGCATTTCCAGTTCGCAGAACGTAGTCCAGAGATTTCTCTTCTCGACTTGTGTAGTCTCAAAAATCTGATCTTTAAGAACTTTCATTTCTTTTAGTTCCTTCACCTTTTCAACGACTTTTTTTATCGTTGCTTGAACATGGGCTTCTGGACCGCCAAGTACTTCAATGATGACCTTCACGCGAAAGGATTGTTCGTCCATGTGTGTTTTACTCCAAATGAAATGCGTAAATGCTGACGATAAGGATCAAAACAACGCAAAAAAAGTACAAAGCATAGCGCTGCACTTTGGCGTCATTCGATTCATAGACAAGCACTCCGGGTTTATTTATAAACATATCGGCAGGAGTCGTTGCGGATACGGAAGAAGTATCTTTGTTTGTCGCTTTTGTTGGAACAGTCGTGGTTTTCTTTCCTGCTGCAGCTGATGATTCCTTGGAAGCTTTGCAGTACTGTGTATTTCTCCCTGCAAGCGTGATATTTGCTTCAAGCCGTGCGTCAAGTCCGTCAATAACAAGCGTATAAACACCTTCTTTTGATCGATTGCTGCAATCAGGCTCAAGAAACAGCGGAAACGTAAAGGTTGTGGTTAAAAATTTCTCATAAATATTAATATGATGTTGCCGCGTAACATTCTGCACATAAATTTTGATCATGTTCTTGGTCGTATCTCCTTTTGTAATCTGCAAACGAAGACGAGCATAATCACCAAATCGCGCTTTTCCATCGTTGCCAACATCAATCTTTTCCAAAACGATTGCGGTCTGCAGTGAATTGTTGCCAGCAGGATTTTCCTTGCCAGGACTTGGAACGCTCAAGATAAAACTGCCATCAGCTTGCCGTGACCAGGAAACACCTTCACGTGATCCATCATAACTCACGCGATCCAGAGTTTTTCCGCCAGCACGCAAAGAAATCGCGTCAGCCCCGTCATTATTCAACAATGTTTTTCCATTCAAATACAGAACAAGATAAGTTTGTGGTGTAACAACAGACGATCCAAGAAAGTGCACATCACTCAACATCACAGTCGTATTGCGAGCATCAGCAAGTTGCAGTCCTTCAAGATCAGCTGCAGTTTCTCCAATATTATAAATCTCAACCCATTCTCCGCCAGGAAGCGCTGCGCGATCATCGCCAATAGGATTCGGAAGAAATTCAGTAATGAGAAGACTATAATTGAAGGATGAAGGAGATTGTTGCGTGATGTTCGATGGGCTGTTTGAATAAAGATTATTTAGTGTTCCTGGTGTCGGGTCGCATGCAAAAAACCCAACAGTCATCCGGCATAACGATTCATTTGTTCCGTGTGCTCCGTAAGCGTTATCATAAATAACCGCATCGACAATGGTGTTGGTTGCGTCGCGGAGAAGAATGAGATCATAGTCATTGTTCAATCCATTGCCAATCGTTTTTCCCGTCGTGTAAATGCTCGCGTTCAAAGAAGAAAAGTTAAATCCTTCTTCAACAAGCAGCGCATAAGAATTATTTGTCAACAAAAGAGGAACAAGAACATCAGCGGAATCAAAATCTTCAAGCGTAACATTCTCCAAGCTGCTGCCATTGGTAAAAACTTCCACATATTCGCGATTATTATCAGAGCCAGCAGGATCATACATCACTTCAGTAATCATCAATGCGGAGGTAAAACTGCATAAAAGAGAAAAGAGGAGCAGCAAACAGCAGTTCCAAAAGAGCGCGCGCATGAACACCAAGAAGATGCCTTTTTTTATATGTGTTCGCGAGAAAAAACCAAAATCTTTTCAGAAAAACAGAAGGAGTTGCGGAAAATTTATCGCTCGTTTATAAACTTAGCAAAGGAAATGCCTTTTTCAGCAATAAGGTCTTTGGACACAAAATACTTCTTACCGCCATTTCTTCCCAGATTTTTTGGATGGACAAAGTGCCAGTCCATATTGTTGAAGCGCACGCCAATCCAGCTTTCCGCGCCAAAACCATGCGCAAACTGCTGCAGCTCGTCAATCTGCTTCGGTTCAATGTAGATTCGGTCAGCCTTGCTTGATTTGCATTCAATCGCAATGCTCTTTCCTTTCTTCCCAGCAAGAAGATCAGGACATGGCAACGGCATGCTTCCACTGCCTGCTACTCGAATGCACCAAAATTGATGTTCCCAAAACATATGGAGAAGTTCCCTTTCCGCGCGAGATCCTTTTGCTTTTGACGTTGCAATCACCTCTTTTCTTTTTTATTGCAGAGACGAAATGATTTATAAATGTTGGGTCGAACT
>JBBSXE010000046.1:0-15185 GCA_038045925.1 Nanobdellota archaeon | reverse complement strand
ATAACACCATTAGAGATAGAACAAAAATAATGCGTGGTTTTCATGGAAGTTTAGAGAGTGCTAAATCTATTATGAAAGGTATGGAAATTTATTATAATTTTATTAGAAAATATCAAGGAATAGAAAATAAAACCCCTCAAGAAGAAGCAATACCAGAATTAGCTTTAAGCACAAATAAATGGTTAAGTTTGATTAAGTTGAGCAAAACTTAATTTTTTTATTCAATCCAGCACCCGACAACGCAACAATGCACGCTTCCGTATGCTACATTTCTGCAACAACAAATATCTCTCTAAAAAAAGTTTTACCTTTTTAATGGCGTTGCACGTTTTTTTGGTCTTTCCGTCACTTGTGACTGCTCGGTGAACCAGACATTATTCCATTTTGTTTTTTTCTCCAGATGCGTAACTTTTATGATTGCCCCATTTGACAACGCGGCGATCTGTTCGAGGATGTCATTATCTTTACTTTTGTCTCCATAAATCCAGAGGAAACCGCCTCCCCATTTTCGCAGTTCAACGCGCTCGACATTCTTGCTTACCTCTTTCTGCCCTTCTTTTATTCCAAGAATACTCAGCCCGCCTTCATCAAGTATCTGCTGTTGAGGAATGGGCGTTTCATACAGCGAGAAATCTCCTGTTATTGTTGGATTCATTAATCCTGCGATACCAACCGCACTCAGCACTATAATGACTGCAATAAAGAAATTTTTCTGCTTTTCCATTCTCTCTTCTTTCTTTTTCTTCTTTAAATAGTTTTTTCTTCATTCCAATCTGTAGGTTTCAAGATCTTGATAGGTTGGGCCAGCTGCACTGAGCACTGATTTTTTCAGTATAAATCTATCGACATTCCATTGTTGGTTTATGTTTATGTCTTTTAATACTTTGAGCAGTTTTTCTTTGTTCTTGACTTGTTTTACTCGCGCAATGGTGATGTGTCCCATAAATCTCTGCTCTTTCGGAAATGATTCCCTTAATACACGATCAATCTGTTTTTGGAGCTCATACACTTCTTTCCCTTCTATTTTTGTCCAGATGATGCGAATGAACTGTTCTGAAAATACACCGAGTTTTGTCAGCGATCCTTGGAATGGTTCGCATTTTACTTCTCTGAGCTTTTCTGCAATGTTCTGCACTTTTTCTTTCTCTATTTCTCCGAGGAACTTCAAGGTGAGATGAATATTTTCCGGCTCGGTGCACTTGCCGATAAAAAGATCTTGTTTTTTGAGTTCTTCTTGAACTGCCTTTAATTCCTTCTTGCACTTTTCTGAAATGTCAAGAGCAACGAAACAGCGGAATGTCTCTTTCATAAAACATCGTTTTCTCTTCGCACAAAGAATTTATGTATAATTTCTTTGATTTTTCTATAATCCTCTATGAACAAATATCTCTTATTTCTTTCTTCATATCTTCTAGATCATAGCGAAGAGGAATCTTCTTGTCCTTTAACATATCTAAAAATTTCCATAAAGAAACATCTGCTATTTCTGCTGCTTTTTCTAAACTTACTTTTCCTTCAGCATACAGTGAAATTCCTTTTTCCACTAGATATTGCTTTATCCCTAATCTGAGCAATCCTCTTAGCGTTGTCGATCTATCTTCTGAGTTCTCCTCTGCAATCTCTTTCGATCTTTCTAAAAGCTCCTGCGGCATCGTTAAACTCACTCTACTTATTTTCATTTTTTTTACCTTCCTTTAGTTGATGTCCTTTTTCCAGAAAAAATGCAACAATATCGCCAGAAAGCCATGCAAACGATGACAATTCTTTTATTGCATCACTATACTCTTCATAGCTTATTTTTTCTTTCTTTAAAGCTTCCAACAAGATTCCAGGAGTGCTTCGACATTTCACATTATTACTTTCGGCAACTTTTCTTGGTTCGAGATTGTCTATGAGCAACATATCTGCCTTCTCTTGCAGCGCTAAGGCAATCGCCTCGCTTTCTCCCTTTCCCACCATCTTATTCAACTTTCTTGCTTTTTCTCTACCTTCTTCATATAGTTTTTTGATAACAATAAAATCATCAATGCATCTTTCAATAAGATAAGCATCGCTATATTTTTCTTCTTTTCCTCTGACCACTACCTCTTGATAAACTCCAGGAGGTATATTTACAGTGAAGTACATTTTTTTGAGCAGTTCTATTTTATTTATTTTAGCAAGTAAGATTAACGGCGAACTATTGGATATAATCATCATTTTTCATCAATTTGCTCCTTTAAGTAATCTTTTGTAATCATTTGTATTATTTAAACTTTTTGGTGCTCTCGGCTTTGTGTGGAAATTAATCCTTCCTAGCTTAAAACAATCTTTAATGTTACTTTAAGGAGCAGCATAATCGCACTGAACCATTGTGTTTTTATAGCACTCGATCCTTTAATACCTTATGACTCTTACTACCATCTTTATTCTGTTTCTTAGCTTGTCTGTTTTTGGTTTGCTACTGTCGTTGTACGCAGTTTATGTCGAACAAAAAGTACGCAAGAATAAACAGTATCGAGCACTCTGTGATTTTTCCAAGAAGATTTCTTGCAGCAAGATTTTTTTAAGCAGAGAAGGACATCTTTTAGGAGTTTCGAACGCATTTCTTGGTGTTTTTTTCTATACGTCGCTGATCTTTTTCCTCTTTTTAAAAAATTTCCATGTTTTCTTTTTGCTCACTATCTTAGCCGTGATTGGATCTTTGTATTTATTTTATCTTCAACTGGTTAAATTACGACTTTTTTGCGTGGTTTGTACGCTTATTTACCTCATTAATATTGGATTATTGATTTTGCTGTTCCTTTAGAGTTTTTTAATGTTCGACGTAGAATCCAATTAACCAATTATTCTCTTTATGGTTTGTTCCTACATTGAGGCTGACGACTCCTCTTCTGAAACGAATGCCAAGTGAATCTTCTTTTATATAGGGATCTACGCTTGTTCCTCCGTTGATGGGCAGCAGTGTTAACGGGTTGAAATAATCTAAAACTTTATGCGCTTTTTTTTCACTTTCTTTCGCCAGATGGATAACGCCGACATCATCATGTGCCCATACCAACTCTTTTACTGCCCTGCTCACGATTTTTATCGCAGTACTTGGTCTGTCATAATCTTCAATAAATGAACCGCTTCTTCTTTCTCGGTCAGTCAACGGCGATCTCCTTTCATCATACAATATAACATTTTTTTCTGGATCTTCCCATCTTTCTCTTGACAACAATTTTCTTTCAAGACCATAGAATGCGTACGCACCGTCATCTAAAAAAGGTAGTTGTGAAAGGACGTGCGAGGCATATTTCCTATCTCGCTGTTGCACGTTTCCTGAGTCATAATTATACGTGCTTGTTGCTGTCGACGGTTGGTAGGTTTGGATACTGATTTGCGGTTCCTCGCTTGGAAATAGTTCTCCTATAGAGGGAGTTGTTTCAAAAAAAAGTATGCCTCTTTGTCCTTCATAGGGACCATGGATCTGCGTTTCCTCTGCGATTATCATTACTTTCTTTTCTCTGCGTTCTTTAATGGTTTGCGACCATATCTCTGCAGGAGAGGCAGTTTCTTTCGTGATTCTTTCTCCGCTGTGATAGGGTGTACAAGAAGAAGCCAATGCCGTTACCAGCATCCCCAATCCTATATTTCTGTGTTTTGTTCTCGTATTCTCACGGGCTGCAGTTGCCGTCTTTTCACAACAAACTGCCATATATACCCTATATTCTTTATTTTTAAGCTTTGCGAAAGGGCGTACTTGTTCAGGATCTTGAAGTGAGGATTTGTTTTAACCCTGGAAATATAGGGTTGTTTTGATGTTTAAGGGTTTCTACGACTGAGTAGAGGACTGCGATGGTCTCTGCTCCCGCGCGGCTTCTTGAGCCGTTGCTGATTTTTCTCTTTCAACGAACGAAGAAATAAAAGAAAAGCTAGGAATTAGCTTAAACAAGACTTTTTTTAACAATGTTATTTCTGAAAACTATTATGCAATATTTTATTCTGCAAAAGCTTTTTTTTGGAATCAAAACTGAAGTTCCAAATGAACACAAAAAAACTTACGAACACTTTAAGAAGATTGTCGAGTCAAAAAGGTTAGATAAGCAATTGGCTGAGATTTATGAAGAAGAGTCGAACAAGGCAGAAACATTATTAAAAATATTTTTTGATGAAAAAAGAAACAGAGGAAGGTTTATGTATAATATCAATGCCAATGCGAATAAACCATTTGCAGAGCAATCAATAAAGAATGCAAAATTTTTTACATCAACAATTAAATATTTAATAGAGAGTGGCGAAATAATAAAAGAAGAATTTTCTGATCAAGGCGCATCAAACAATGAATCAAAACCACGCGAGAATTTTCTTCCACCAGCGGAGATACCAGGAATCTTTCTGCGTCATTACTGGAGGCTCTTGCTGTGAAGGAACCTGTACTTGCGGCTCTGGAATTGGCTCTTGGCTCGGAGGTAGTGTTTGCTGTTTTTGCTGAGTTGGCGGCTGCTTTGGCGCTGGTTTTTTGATTTCTGTTGTTGCTGACGGCGTTGTGAAGAAGGCAACTTCAATATCTCCGACTGCCTGGCTATGAGGATATTCTATGGTTAATTCGTCTGGATTGTCTTTTTTCTGCTTGAATGTGATTCCATAATTGCTGAGCGCGAGATTTTTGCCTGCTACTGTTTCAATCGTAAGACTGGATTGCGCTGGAAGGTTGAGGTCAATGCTGCTGCCTGACTTGAGGATTTCGATGGTGATGACTTCGTCTGCCGCTGCGCTGTCAAACTGGCTTTTTTCTGTGGTTAACGTGATGTTGAAACTGTTATTCGGCGTGCTATTTATACCGAGATCAAGCTTGCCGCCTCCTTTTGTCACAATATTGACTTCATCTACCGCAACGTCTCCGTCATTATTCAAATCAACCGCAAGCTTATAGTCTGGCGCTGGCCCAATAAATATCCGATAGGTGTGACCATTGACGATCAGATCGCCTGCTGCGCCTGTGCCTTCAGTTCCCGTGTAGGTGACTGTTTTTCCTCCTTGTTCTAACTCATCAATATGCAACAGCTTGCTTGCAGTGTTGATCGAGGTGTAACGGACAATACTCGTGACGCCGTTTTTATCATTTCTGTTCGTGAGAACCATGTAATCGTTCTGCGCTACGGTAAACGCGCTGGAACTCGCGCTCTCGACGAAATGGAGGATGTTATTACTAGAACCTATCTGCAGGTTGCCGTTGACATTTGCAATGAGAGGAATATCATAGAAGTTTCCTTTGTTGTTTTCGAATTCAAGATCATAGGTGCTGCCACTTGGATCGAATTTGATCATGCTTTTCGCGTTTTCAGAAGATAACCCATTGTAGATAATATCCCAGTTTCCCAGCATCGCTTCGGGATATTTCAGCTGCGAACGGAGACCTTTTCCCGCACCAACAAAAATCCTGTTGCCTTGATTGCCTTCTGGCTTCATCCGGTATTTGATGGAAAGGATTTCAATTTCACCAGTTGCTGTTGTTGCCTTGATTTGTGTGTAGCCGTTACTGATGGATTTTCCATTCACTTTCATGGATTGCTTGAAATTGCTGTCCGTGTAATCATCATCTTCAAATTCGATTGTCTCTGCGCCGAGATATAAGATCAGCTTATCTTTTCCTTCGCCAACCTCGCTGATAAGCAAGTCTTGGACGCCAATGCCTATCCCATTGATAATTGTCATTTCTCCTTCACTGAGAGAAACTTTCTTTCCGTTGACCATCAGCGTTGCTTCTCTTTTTGTGTCGTCAATGACCAGCACTTCAATATCAAATGTTTTTTCCTGCACAAGATATTGTTTTTTATCGCCTTCTTCAAGCACACTTGGCACATCTCCTGAAACTAACTTTATGGTGAGACGATTGCCGCTTGTTTTTACTTCGGTTATTTTATACGTTCTGTCGAGAAGCGCGAGATCTTCGTCTTCAAGATCGACGGCGTGACTGCTGACAAGCTCAGATTCCAGGCCTTCACTAAAATCAACCGCATATTCAAACGTTATGTTGTTTTCAAAAAATGTGAGAAAGTCATCAATATCATTATCATCGTTTTCTGC
The DNA here is from genome assembly GCA_038045925.1 of Nanobdellota archaeon. Lineage (GTDB taxonomy): Archaea > Nanobdellota > Nanobdellia > SCGC-AAA011-G17 > UBA489 > UBA489. The sequence goes on along the minus strand of JBBSXE010000046.1, from coordinate 9,134 downwards.
AAAAAGAATTTTTCCATCCAAGACTCCTGTTGTTTCAAATCGTATGGTTTGTTCATAGGTTGTTGATCCGCCAGGCGTTGAAATCACTCCAGACTGCAGCGCATTAGTGTCGTCTTCAGTAATCGCTGAACGAACATCGCCAATGAATTCGTTGATCTCGATTTGGTCAGTGACTGAGCCAAGCGAAACGCTCTTTTTCCCCGGCACTGTTACAAGAGATGCATCTTTATTACACGCACCGTTTTGACATCCTGCTCCACACGAAGACACTTTGACTTGGAGATCGCCGCTAACACAATAATATTCAACGACTGTTGTTTCATCAACGCAGTAATCTTCTAAAGTATCTCCTGCCGCTGTCGTTGTTCCTTTGGTAAAGAGATCTGTGCTGTCGCTGTCTTGACAATCAGTAATGACCCTGCCTGTATACACTTGCGATTGGAACGAAAGAAACGCGGTGAAAAGAATAAATAACGCAATAAGCAAATTGAGATTATTTTTCACAGATGTGTACACCTCTTTGTTGTACAATACAACGAAGCTCTTGTATTTAATCTTTGTTGTTGTACTGTACGTCTTTTTACTATCCCAAATACTTTTAAGGCACGACTTCATCTGTCATCCATGCAAATTGGACTTGTTGGGGCGCCGTCAGCGGGAAAAAGCACGTTCTTTAAAGCTGCAACCCTTGTAGATGTTGCGATTGCGAATTATCCGTTTACAACCATCAAGCCCAACGTCGGCATCAGTTTTGTCAAGATTGACTGCGTTGATCGGGAGTTTAACGTTCAGTGCAATCCGCGGGAAGGGTATTGTCTCCAAGGAAAACGATTTGTTCCTGTGCAATTGATTGATGTGGCAGGTCTTGTGCCGGGAGCGCATGAAGGAAAAGGTATGGGAAACCAATTTTTATCTGATCTCAACCAGGCAGATGTTTTAATTCATGTGATCGACTGCAGCGGAAGCACGAATGAAAAAGGAGAGCCAGCGCCTCAGGGAACGCATGATCCCCTCACCCATGTCGCATTTCTCGAGCAGGAATTAGATCTCTGGTACCTCAGCATCATTCAGAAAGGATGGGATAAATTTGCGCGCACTGTGGAGCACGAACAAGAGAATCTTGCAAAGGCTGTTGCAAAACAACTCAGCGGTCTGCGGGTTACAGAAACGATGACAAAAGAAGCGCTCAAAGATTTACCTCTTCATCCAACGCAATGGACTGAAGCGCAATTATTGCAGTTGGCACACACACTTCGAAAACGAAGCAAGCCGATGATTATTGCTGCAAATAAAATCGATCTTAAAGGAGCAGAAGAACAATATAAGCGACTGAAGAAAGCATTTCCTGACTCATACATCATTCCTTGCTCTGCTGCAGGAGAAATCGCGCTGAAAGAGGCCGCGCGGAAAAAATACATTCACTATGTTCCTGGCGATGCTATCTTTCAAGTTACCGGAGAAATTACCGAGGCGCAACGGCAAGGGCTGGATCTCATTCAAAAAAATATTCTCGAACCATTTCAGACGACGGGCGTTCAAACTATTTTGAATACTGCGGTGTTTGAGTTACTGCACTATATCGCTGTTTTTCCTGGCGGCGCAAAACTTGTTGATAAAGACGGACGCTACATTCCTGATTGTTTCCTTTTGCCTCCGCAGAGCACGGCACTCGACTTTGCCTATCGTTTGCATACTGATATCGGCAACAACTTCGTCAAGGCAGTGAATATTAAAACCAAACGCGTTGTTGGAAAAGAATATGTTTTGCAGCACCGCGATGTGGTTGAAATTATGGTGAAGAAATAATTATTGGTGTAAACCTGTCTCTGTCATTTGTACTCGTAATAACTTTTTGAGTGGAGCAGCAGCATACACTTCTTGGAATGATTTTCCTTCCGGGTACTTTTGATATCCTAATAACCACGGCTGAACTTTCGTTGCGGCTTCTGCTAGATTTATTGCATCTTGACGATAGGAAAAATGTCCTTGTGGCGTTGATCTAGTCCAAACTAAATATTGTAACTGATCCATTCCTAAAGACATTGTTAGTGTGTGATTGGCTGCCATAGGAACTAGATATTGTGCTTCGAATGGGAATTGTTGTGCGACTTTTGCTTCTCCTTCTGTTGCTCTTTCTATAGCTTCTCTAAATCTTTCTTGTACTTCTGGACGCATTTCTTGAATAGTGGCTGGAGTACTATATCCTGATGCTAGTGTTAGTAGAGGTTCAGATCTATCATTTTTCTGATGTCTTCTTAGATCTCGAATCGCGCCTACATCTGAACGAATTTCAACTGTCATTTTTACCAAATCAAACTCTTCATCTACTTCTAATTTTTCATCAGTTCTTTCTCTGTTAGCAACTATTCTTTCTAACATCGCTAATTTTTCTCTAAACAACATTGTTCCGATTCTTTCTCGACATTCTCTAAATGTACTGCCATGTTCATGACGCTTTAGTACATGTGCCAATACACTATCTAAACCGTCAGCATTATACTCAAGAATATCTATTCCTTTTCCAAAATGAGGTGATCCTGATCTGAATGGTAATTCTAATCTTAGCTTTCTCTCTTCAAAATCGTATCCAGCTAATTTATCAGCATAGTAAGGATTTTTACCAGTGTATTTTAATAATGATGGAGCAATCTGGCCTGCATTTCTTTCAATAGCCATTGCAGCTTCTTGTAATTCTGCTAGGGGGTGGCCCTTCCAACCAGCGATATCAAACTCTAATGATCGTGCATCTACAATCCAAGCAATATTTGTCTGAATTGCCTGCGGTAATAAATAACGAGATACATCAAATGCTTTAGCGCGCAGCTCGCGAGTATATTTAGTTTCTTGTTTAGACCTTGTATCTGCTCTTACTTTCGAATCTTGTCTCTCTACCCATACTTCAAAAGGAATTTGCTGTTTATAATGATCTATAAGATCTCGAGTTGTCTCCCTATTGGCTCTTAATAGGGTTTCTAAAGTTTCTTCGTATACTCCTCTCATTCCACTAGCCATTATTTTTGGATCTTTCTGTACTTTACTTCCATCAAACTCTACATATCGTGTCGACTGCTCAATAAAAAATGCGAGCTGATCATATGCTAATTCTTTTGCGAACAGTTGACTGACATGAGTCCCAACCATAGGGATCCAGACTGTATTTGCAATACTCTTATGACTGTATCCTCCATAGAATGCTTTAAAGAAATCTTGTGCTTTAGCAAGGCCTGAAAGAATTGCTTGATGTGGTGGATTAAACTCTCCAGCAGCTAATTTTCTGAGGTTCTCTTCTCCACCTTCAGATTCATATCCTGGAATTCTTCCATAAACTGCATCAAGCAGATGTGCGCGAAAATCTTTTGGATTACGACTAAAAAAAGAGCCAAGTGCTCCGAAAACTTCAATAGGGAGTGTGTTTTTTACAGCATAAAATTGATCGTCTCCACTAGTCACAAATACTTCTAATCCTCTTTTTTCTATATCCGTGAAAGCCATACGTTTGTTTTTCTTTTTTTCTTTATAATCATTTATATTCTACGTTAGTTATTTTTCTTTCTTACTTAACAAGTACACTTTTTTGGCGAAAGTGATTTAAAGAGCAGTACATCTTTTCTTTTTATGGAGAGACCAGCTCGATTCATCACGTTTGAAGGCATTGACGGCTGTGGAAAGACAACACAGATCAGGAAATTAAGTGAATACTTATCTACGCATCACATTTCTCATGTTGTTGAACGAGAGCCTGGATCAACTGCACTTGGTGGCGCTCTTCGGCGTATTTTGAAAAATCCAGAAACTGTGTACGCATTCATGAATGTTGCATTTAAAGATAAGAAAGATTTCACTCCCCTTCCTATCGAGCAAGAACGAACTTCTGAATCCGAACTTTTTCTTTTTTTAGCGGCTCGGGCAGAATATGTTCACCACGTTGTTGCGCCTCGCCTTCAAGCTGATGTGAGTGTATTGTCAGATCGCTTTTTGGATAGTACTATTGCGTATCAAGGCGGCGGTCTTCTTTATAAACAACCTGATATTATTCCTACTATTATTCAATTACACAGGTTTATTCTTGGCGGCGTTCGCATGCCTGACCTGACACTTTGCCTTGATATTTCCTTTGAAGAGATGCAACGACGTGCAAGATCTCAGAAACAGGATTTTATTGAACGCAGAGGAAAAGATTATTTTGAACGTGTCAGAAATACCTACTTGCATATTGCACGAAAAAATTCTGATCGTGTTGTTTTAATTGATGGAGCACAATCCATCGATGCTATTTTTGAAAAGGGAATTTTGCCCCATGTTCGTAAGCTCTATAACCTCTCTTAACGTAAGTGGCTAATTTTGCTGTATGCGTTTCATCAATTATTTTTTCTGCGGAAGAGAAATCTCTATTTTTTCCAATATCGCTTTCAAGTCTTCAGGGAGCGGAGCTTCAACATCAATCATTTTTTTTGTGAATGGATGAATAAAACGGATTTTGTATGCGTGGAGAAACTGGCGCCTGATAATTTTATTAAACAGACCATTTGTCTCTTTGTTCCCATAAATGCTGTCGCCGACAAGCGGATGGCCCAGATGCGCAAACTGCACGCGAATTTGATGCATTTTTCCTGTCGCGATTTTCACTTCAACCAGCGCGTATTGCTCTGCCTGGACAAGCACACGATAGGAGCTCTCTGCAGTTACTGTATCCTGCTCGTGCTGCGGGCGGACAAGCATCTTATGCTGAAATTTTTCTGTGACTCTCTTTAAATGCGACGTAATTGTTCCTCCTTTTTTCGCCAACTTTCCTATGACTAACGCAAGATAGTATTTTTCTATATTCCGATCTTCGAATAATTTGTAGAATTCCATGATTGCCTTTCTATGCTTGCCGATAATAACAATACCCGATGTTCCCCGATCTAAACGATTCGCAGGCGTTGGCTTCGTTGTGAGGTGTTGCAGATACGTCCGAACCTGTGTCACTAAATTATTTCTTTCAACTCCAGTTCCAGGCTGCGACGCAAGAAACGGCGGCTTGTTGACAATTAGCATATCATCGTCTTCATACAACACATCAAATGTTTTTTTTGCCCTGATAGCGATAGCGGGTTTTTCCGCGCTCAATTCCGCGTATTTTTCTTCTCTTATGCCAATTTCAATGGCATCTTCTTTTTTCAGGCGATAGCCTTGCTTTTGTTTTTTTCCGTTGACGGTGCAGATGCCTTCCCGAATGCATTTGTAGACGAAGGAGAGCTTCGCGTTTCTGAGCTTTTTTCTGAGAAACCTGTCTAGGCGTACGCCCTCCGATTCCTTGTCAATATTAAGTGTAATCATTTTTTCATTTTACATCTGCAAGTATAAGACTTATTTTTGCAACAAACTTTCTTGCATTTTCAAAAATCTCTTCGAGACGTCTTTCTGTGTATGTTTTTATGGCGCTGTATCTGGCGATATGGCTCTCTCTTTTTGCATCTTCAAAATATTTCACATACTCATCTTCAAAAATTTTATACGACATATTTAACAGTTCTAAATCTCCTTTTTCGATGTCGTCCGGAACACATAAATAACCGAGTGCAATCTGACAAGCATCGTGATCATGGACTTCATATCCTTTTGAAAGAATAAGTGCCTTAGCAGCATATAGCATCGAGTAATACGAGATCGTGATAGCCCAGTAATCCCAATACATTTTCTTTGGTTGCTCTTGAGAAGGATCAGTCTCTTTTACATGTTTTGCAATGAGCAGACTGTTTTCCCCCTTCTTCAAGAATAACTTTATTTTAAATGAATTCTGCGACACTGTTATTCTCTCTGAAACTTGATACTTCTCAAAGATCAGCTTATACTCATCCATAGAGAACACATTCCCAAAATTTTTCTGCATCATTGAGTATGATATGGTATTTTAGAGCTTGCTTTCCGACGTTTTCTTCAGTGTCCTTTAGCATCTCTCTGAATTCTTTCGGAGTTATGAACAACGGATTTATCTTTATTTGAAATAACATCTCATATTTTCTCAGCGACATCTCTTTTTTACCTTCTTTATTGATGATTAAGAGATCAATATCAGAACCTTTTCCTTCTGTTCCTTTCGCATAGCTTCCAAATAGCAATACGATGCTTTTCGTTTCCAATTCTTTTGTTATTTTTTTTAGGACTGGCTGCTTTTCCAAATACTCTTTTTTTTCTTCCTCAGAGGATATCACTAAGTATGATTTTAGAGCAGGGTTGATTGTATTCAAGGTTATTGTTTTTGCTTTTCCTACTTTTTTTATGACGATGAAGTCTTCGATTTCCTTTACCGTCCTAAATAGCGTTGCATAGGGCATATGAATGTGCCTGCTCAGTTCATGCATGGAATAGCTTTCACCTTTATTCTTTCCTAAGTAATTAATAATTCTTAATTTATTATCCATATTTGAATAATATTATCCATATTTGATATATAAACTTTACGCTCTTGTCGTTGCACATATACTCTTCATCTTTTAACAAGATCGATGGTTTTTTATAGGTCTGCTACTCCTTTTTTTCCATGCAGGAAATCGTGTTAAAACTGGAACACATCAAGATGCAGCAGTTTGATCCGAGAAAACTGACCGGCAGCCTTCTTTTTACCTATACGCAGAACGGCGAGAAAAGCACGTTTACAAAACTCTATACGCTTGACAAGGGAGAGGTTATTGTTGCGGATATTATTAAAACCCTGAAAAGCCTTGGCAAAATGGAAGTGCAGCCTGGCGATGAGCTTTTGGGAAGCATGTTTGTTATCCGTCTTTTTGATGAGGATAATCTGGAACAACGATTGCTCGCGTTTTTTGTCCGGCTCTGCGAAAAAGCGCGAATGATCAAACGGATTAAAGACCATACAGAATATATGCAGCTCTATGATCAGCTTCGCATGCAGGATTTGAAAATTTAATCTTCAGGATGTGTGATACTCTCTTGGGATCTCCACTATATCGACTTCAGGATTTTCAACGGACTATCACTGATGCTCGAAGCAAGAGAATTCCTTTTCATGAACTTGCGGCATATCTTAAAAAATCTCAACCACAAGGACGAGTAACGCTTGAAGGCAACGATGTTATTCTCACCGGACAGCAAGGTGATCTTGAGTTGACTCTGCATTTTACTTTTTTACAGCAAATAACGACGGAAGATGGAGATCGCTATGATAACATTCGCATGCATGGTACGTGGAACCTGATCTACCTATCGACGCTCTATTCTTCTGAGGCGGGCTAACGATGATCTGTCTCGGCATTGAAAGCACCGCGCATACCTTTGGCGCAGGCGTTGTCAATAGGAAAGGAGAAATCTTCAGTGATGTTCGCGATGTTTTTACGACAACAAGCGGCGGGATGATTCCGACAGACGTTGCGAAGCATCATAAAATAGTGTACCAGGATGTTATTCGAAAAACACTTGAGCAATCATCAGTAAAAAAAATTGATTTGGTTGCCTATGCACGCGGACCTGGATTGAGTCCTTGTCTGCACGTTGGCTTGGCTGCCGCGAAAGAACTTGCCGCTGACCTGAATGTTCCTCTGATTGGCGTTAACCATGCGATCAGCCATTTAACTTCTGGACTTTTGTATACGAAGGCGAAAGATCCGGTGATGCTGTACTTAAGCGGCGCGAATACGCAGATTATTGCCTTAGAAGAAGGAATGTATCGCGTGTTTGGAGAAACTGAAGATATTGGATTAGGGAACGCGCTGGATAAATTTGCCCGTAACATCGGTTTAGGATTTCCTGGAGGACCGAAGATTGAGCAATTGGCTATACAAGGCGACTATGCGCAACTTCCCTATACGGTGAAGGGCATGGATGTTGTTTTTTCCGGCATCATTACGAAAGCGCTTGAGTTGCATACGAAGGGAATCTCGAAAGAAGATTTGTGTTATTCATTGCAGGAAACGTTGTTCGCGATGATGATGGAAGTGACTGAACGGGCGATGGCGCATTTACATAAGAAAGAAGCGCTCTTGATTGGCGGCGTCGCTGCGAATAAACGCTTGATCCAGATGCTGGACATTATGTGCAAGGAACGGGGAGCGCGGGCGTTCGCTGTGCCTCTGAAATATGCGGGAGACAATGGTGTGCAGATCGCATGGCAAGGTTTATTAGAGTATACTGCTGGTAGACGAGAGGAGAAGCATGATATTTACCCATATGAACGAACTGATGATGTTGAGGTTTTTTGGTAAATGAAATCCTTGAAAAAATTATTTCAGAAAAAAGAATGTATGTTTGGAACGATCGCCATTGTTTTTATCTTTGTCATTTTACTTGCTGCTTATTTTCGAACACCGCAGCAATCCTGGGAAGAACCGCAACAGCTTCCTGAAACCAGTCTTCCTTCTTATCCCCAGCAAACAGAACAACAAGAAAAAAAATCATTTGTCTACGTTCCAGATTCCTATAACAGCAGAATCCAGGCTTTTGATCTCCAGGGAAATTTTGTTTTTGCGTTTGGGAAATATGGAAGGGATGAGGGAGAATTTCGCATGCCGACTGATGTGTTTGACTATGGCGGGAAGATTTATGTGCTTGATAAAGGAAATAACCGCGTCCAAGTGTATACTTCCAACGGTACGTTTCTCTCTTCTTTCGGCGAGGACAGACTGAAGTTTCCTTTCGGATTTGATCTCTCTGATGAAAAAATCTATATCACCAATACCTACAAATCAGCAATTGATGTGTATGCGCTTGATGGAACGTTTCTTTATTCTTTTGGAGAGCTGGGAAGAAAAGACGGACAATTTCGTTACGTCTCTGATGTTGCGGTGACTGATGACTATGTCTATACGTTAGATACTGACAATAGCCGACTACAATGTTTCAGCCATAATGGGACATTCAACTTAAAGTGGGGCGTCTATACGAGCAAATTTTATGGATTGCGCTTTCCTCTGGGGATAGCAGCTTTCGATGATAAGGTTTATGTTGCAGACACAAGAAATAATCGGATGAGTATTTACAGCGTAAATGGAACGTTGTTGCAACAATTTGGAACGTATGGAAAAGCAGATGATGAATTTAAATTTCCGAGTAAATTGTGGTTTGTTGATGATATTTTATTTTCTAATTTAGATAAATATCCAATTGTTCCTGAACCAGTTATATTATCTTTTAAATTT
>JBBSXE010000045.1:0-2613 GCA_038045925.1 Nanobdellota archaeon | reverse complement strand
AACCAGCCTTGACTACGATTTACGGAGTTCCTGGTTCTGGAAAAACGTGCCTTTGCATTCATGCGGCGCTTCATTTTTTAACAGAAGGAAAAAAAATTCTTTTTATTGATACGGAAAAAGGATTTTCTCTTGAACGATTTCAACAGCTTGCGGGAGAGAAGTATACAACATATCTTGCGTCTCTTATTTTATTTCTTCCGAACAGTTTCAAGAACCAACATGAAATTATTCGACAGATCCCTGCGATTGTCAACCAGGGAAATATCGCGCTTGTTATTGTTGATACGATTGGGTATCATTATCGACGATTTGTAAAAAATAGGCTTGAACTGGGCAACACGATGCTTATCCACCAGATGAATGTTCTTGAGCAGATTTCAAAAAAAATCCCTGTGATAGTCAGCAACCAAGTGTATAGCAGCGTATCTGATAACACTGTCAAGATTGTGGGGGGAATAATTGTTGAAAAAAGAAGCGATTGCTTGATTGAACTAGTGAAGGAGCCACGCAGAAAAATTATTGTGAAAAGACCAGAACAGCGAGAGTTACTTTTTACGATGAACGACAGCGGGTTTTGCTTTTTGTAAAAGAACCATGCCCATTTATTCTATTAGCTATATTCCTATAAACTTTTATTCATTTGGATAATCTTCTGTAAATTTTTTTGCTAATTTTTTACGATAATTGAACGTATTTGCTTGCTTTGCATACCCATACCATCCATAAAAGGAAGGTCTAATTTTATCGAAATTTATTTTCTTTTGATCATACTCTTCTTTCCACTTTTTTAATTTTCTTTCTAATTTTTTCTTATTTGCTTTTCGCAGCAATTTATGATAGGGAAATATTCTGTACCCTAAGAAATTTGTTCCCTGTTTTAATCTTCTTATTTTTGATTTACCTGGATGCAATTTAAGAGCAAGATTTTTTTGTAAGAACTCTTCTATGATCTGTTTATATTTTTCTAACACCTCTTTCTTTTTATGAAGAATAACAAAATCATCGACATATCGAATATAATACTTTATTTTTAATTGATGTTTTACAAATTGATCGAGTTCATTTAAGTAAACATTCGCAAAGAATTGCGAGGTAAGATTTCCCAAAGGCAACCCTTTCTTCCTTCGCCCCCCCCAATCGGATAGTTTTCCAAAATTCTTTTGATTAGCCACATCACTTGTTCATCACGAATTTTCCTTTGGATTATCTTTAAAAGAACGTTGTGGTTAATTTCTTCAAAATAATGTTTGATATCTGCTTTCAAGACATAACCGTCTAATTTTTTATTCAGAATTTTTCTTTTAAATTGGTCGAATCTTTGAACTGCTTTCAGTGTTCCTTTTTTCTTTCGATTTGCATACGAGTCATGAATAAAATTTTTATCAAAGATTGGTTCGATGATGTTGCATAATGCATGATGTACAATGCGATCGCGGAAATCAGATTTACTGATTTTTCTCGTTTTTGGATCGCAAATAATGAAGGTTTCCAACAATCTTGGTTTATAGGCATGAAACAACAGATCGATCTGCAATTGCCCTACATTATCCTGAAGGTTTTTTTCGAATTCTTTTACGTAGATTTTCTTTGATTTTCGTCTTCGCGCTTTCAAAAATGCGTGTTTGAGATTTTGACAACTGCAAAGCAAGTTCCATACATTATTGTAGGTTTTCATGATGCCTTGGTTGCCTAGGTTATTCCGAGAATGCGGGCATTGTTATTGAGGTTGTTGTTGCCATTCAAGCCGTTGTTGTCGTTGAGGTACAGCAAGCGCCCACACCGTGTAGCCTCTTTACTGTTTTCATTCACTGATGCTTCACGTTTTAGATCAACTACTCAGTGTTGCATCTGTATTTTATAGCCTTACGACCATAGTAATGAGGCATGTAGCCTAGACAATGTCTTAGATCACTGTTCACTAAGATTTGCCAAGACAACAATAAGAAAACGAGGATATATTAAAAGATTATTGGTTATACAAACGTCTGAGACGTTGCTCTAATTCTTCTTTTCCAAACACAGGAACAAAATCTGCTGTTATGTTCAATACTTGTTCGAGTGTTGGTACAAAAATTTGCGCGCCTGCGGCGCTTCCTTCACGTACCCCGAGGATGCAGGCGTCGTCGTTGAGGTTGCTGCTGCTGAGCAAGCCGAGGTCGTCGCCGCCGCCGTCGTAGCCGTTGAGGAACAGCAAGCGCGCGACTGGAGTAACTTTGTTAATATCATCAATATACCAGACACCAATGCCGCTTCCGATCACTTCTTTATGGCGTTGTAGGTATTGCTGTGCGCGTTGTTCTCCACCTAAAAATGGAATCGTCTGCGGATGGCTGAGCGCTTGGTCAACAGAAATGACTCCCGAAAATGCTTTGCTGTGACGATCGTGATTGCCAACCCAGACCAGACGATTGCCTCGAGCATCTGTTTTTCCGTCTGCATCGACCATTGCCTGAAATTCTGGTTGTGAAAGGCGAGCTGTATGTTGAATTAAACCTTCTTTTTTTGCTCGAATAATTCGTGCTGGATCTCCAAACTGATTCGTTGGATGATTGTGGTTGTATACAACAACTGCGTTTCCTTGTCTGGTGTAACCACTTGCTCGAATGCTTGTTG
>JBBSXE010000044.1:0-2955 GCA_038045925.1 Nanobdellota archaeon | reverse complement strand
CCTTGATCGGCACGCCGTGTGTGAGCAAGGCGATGCGCCTAAAATATAGTCTCGGCTACAAATAATTGAGCCGTACTTGTTTAGCTATTTTTTGAACAAAGCTCTTTTTGGCTTATTTTCGAATTTTTTGGCGGTATACGAACAAAAAGGAAGCAAAATTAGTCTTCTTTTCCGTTAGCGAAACAAGTACGCGGGAACATACTTTAGATAGTCTAGCAGTTATATATTGCCCCTCTATTGCTTCTTTTCTCGCTGTATTTGGAGTTGTATCAAGTATGCTAGAATATGTCCAATATTAGCTTCTTTATTAAACTACCTCTATTTATAAACATATGTTAACTGTTAAAGAAAGGTTTATAAAGCCTTTCATCTAGGAAAAAGCATGGAAAAGGAAAAAATAAAGCAGATTTTGTATGATCAGCAAGAGCTTTTTAATCAGATAGATACTCTTGTTGCAAGGGAAATTCCTTTAGAGAATTGCATGAAAGGAGATGAAATTGTAATCATAACTGGCATTAGAAGGTGCGGTAAGAGCTCACTTTTAAAGATCCTCTCAAAAAAATTTAAAGATACTTTTGTTTACATAAACTTTGAGGATATAAGATTTACAGACTTTACTGTTCAAAACTTTGAAGATATTGAAGATGTTGTCGCAGAAATGCGCGGAATAAAAACAAGAGTGATTTATCTCTTAGATGAAATACAAAACGCGCCTTCATGGGAGAGATGGGTAAATAATCTCCACGCCAAAAAAATTAAAGTTTTCGTCACTGGCTCAAATTCGAGCCTCTTAAGCTCGGAAATTTCAACATTTTTAACTGGAAGAAACAAGGTCATTAAGTTATACCCTTTTTCGTTCAGAGAGTTTCTCTCGTTTAGATCTATCGCGTCAGGATATACAACAACTGGTCAGAGAAGAGAGGTATTTCAGGCATTTACTGAATATTTTGAAAAGGGCGGGTTCCCACTAATAATAAAGAACGATGATTTGGCTTTATCTAAGCAATATTTTGAAGATATTCTCAATAAGGATGTAATAAGGAGATACAACATAAGGAAAATAAAGGAGCTTAATGATTTGGTTTTATATTTATTCACCAATGTCAGCGAAACTTATTCTTATTCTACATTAAAGCAGGTTTCCAGCATAAAGAGCTTAAGCATGATTAAGAATTATATTGAATACCTTAAGAATGTTTTTGTCGCTTCTACAGTACATAGGTTTGATTATTCCATAAAAAAACAGAAAGTTTCCTCATCTAAGTTTTACGTTTTAGACAATAGCTTTCTAAAAACTGTGGCGTTTAATTTTTCAGAAAATGCTGGAAGAAGATTAGAGAATCTTGTTTTCATAGAATTAATGAGAAGAGGACGCGAAGTCTATTATCATGCCCAAAAGAAAGAGTGTGATTTTGTCATAAAAGAGGGTCTAAACATAACAAAAGCAATTCAGGTTTGCTTGACTCTTGATAGCCCCATTACTAAGCAGAGAGAAGTTGATGGCTTGCTTGAAGCATTAAAGGAATATAACCTTCGGGAGGGATTAATCCTCACTTTTGAACAGGCTGATGAACTTCTTATTGATGGCAAAAAAATACTTATCAAACCAGTCTGGAAATGGCTTTTAGAACCTCAGAACGCTTAATGACTTATATCTAGCTCTTCTCTTCTTTCTATTTCCTTTAAGCATTGTAGTTGTTTTCTTCTATACTCACTTTTGTCTATAGTAGATTCTATTACTTCTACTGCTTTCTGCAAAGGTATGAGCTTTTCTCCTTGCCATGAGTCTTCCTGCTGTACCTGTTGTTTCAACTCTTTAATCTTCCCGAAGAAGAAATGCATTTCATCACCTTGATAGTGTACATATCTTTGCTCTTGTTTGCCTGTTTTAGCCCAATTCTTATCCCAAACTGTCTTGAGTTTTCCTAGTGCTTTTAATGGTTGCTCTACAACGATACTCTTCAAATATCGTCAGATGTGAAAGATCTTTCTGGAGTGATCTGGAAAAGAGCGATTTGTCCAGAAATAAATGTATTTCTCAGAAAGAACAATTGCTGAACGTCTTGATCAAACGAAGAATGAAGAGTATCTGACAAATCGTGGAAAAGATCGGGCAAACCTTTATAAAGTTGCAGAATGAAGAAAATAAAATAGGCATAAACAATGGCAAAACGAATTGGTGGATCGAGAAGAAAAACTCGGGACAAGCTCAAAAAACGAGTGCAAACACGAGGAAAAATAAGTATTCGCGATTATATGCAGCAGTTTAAAGTGGGGGAAAGTGTAGCATTAGTCGCTGAACCTGCAGTGCAAAACGGCATGTATTTTCCCCGTTTTTACGGAAGAACAGGAGTCATTACAGGAACGCAAGGTGAATGTTACACCATCGCGTTTCGTGATGGAGGAAAGGAAAAAGCAGTCATTGCGCATCCCGTGCATTTGAAGAAGGTACAAAACCATGAGTGATCTTGAAATCATAAAAGAAACGCCGGTCTCATTAACAGAGTTGAAGGAAAAATTTGAAGCGCTGCCAAAAAAGAAAGAACCAGCGATGCGGACAAAAAAAATGGAAGATTATCTGACGCATTTCGCAAAATATAAAGGCAAAGAAGTTCGCGAGATGAAAGAAAAGATCAAGCAGCTGAATTTGATTCGATTGAATGAGCGTTGTATTGGAAAATTATTAGATCTCCAACCGGAAGATGCGGAAAGTTTGCGCATGATCTTGACATCGGAGAATATTACCGTAAAACCAGAAGATATAACAAGGATATTAGAGTGTTTACAGTGATAAAAAATAATCAAGAAGAAAAAAACAGGACGTTGAAAGACAATGGAGAAACCAATGGAAAGAAAAATTGGGAAAGAGGAGCGGGCAGTTGTTCTCGACTTTTTGCCAAATGGATATCCATTCGACATGCGTCCGATGCATATGAAAACCGCTATTGCGCAGGC
>JBBSXE010000043.1:0-7667 GCA_038045925.1 Nanobdellota archaeon | reverse complement strand
TACATTGAGCGAGACCATCAATACAACAAGCAGCGCTACAAAACCATGTGAGGTTTCGCGATCCTCGATTTCTTCGATGCGCACTATAACTTCATTGACAAACAGAAGATTCTTGGAAAAAGACAAACACCGGCAGAAGCTGCTGGAATTGAGATAGAATGGGGAGACACCCATCATCTCTTAAGGCTTATAGAGGTTGCATCAAACGAAGAATGAAGAATATCGTAATAACGGAAAAGTTATAAATGAACAAAAATAATCACAAAAATGATGAAACAAACAATCGCGTGGCTCGGATTATTGATCAGCATATTTGTTTTGAGTAGTTGTAGCCCTTCATGGGAAAACAGAGATTATACATTCAAAGAAGGTTTTGAAGCGTTAGCGAAGTTAGATGAAAAATACGGTGCATCATTCCACAAAGAGCAGCTCAATGCAACAAGTATGGTTGCGTTGGAAAATGTGGAGCCATTCATAGCAGATCTCCGCGCATTCAGAGAAAATATCAAGAGAACAAAAGACAGTGAAGATAAAGATGCGCTGATTGATTTTATTGTAGTGCGTATCACGATGGTCGGTGCTGAAGAAAACTTTCAGCGAGCGCAAAAAATAGGGGATATTGGACTTGCAAGTGATGAAGGAGGATTTTCATGCAGTGAAGTGCCATACCTACTGGAAACATATTATTACTACAACAAAACATATGCGTATACTATAAAAGCAAGAAGCGATCTCGATACAGTTCTCCACAAATATAGAGAAGTTACGGATCTTCAACAATTAATAGGGCTTGGTGAGAATAAAACTCAGTTTTACTATTTCCACTTGGATAATATAAAGAATATACTAGCAGCAAATGAAAAAGCAGTGCGGAATTTTTGTAAAGCCTGGGTAGTGAAAAAATCAGAGTGAAATTTATAAAGGAGAAAAGAAGAAAAATGATCATGCAATATAAAGAAAAAGATGGAAAATTGCTGTATGGTTTTAGTCAGGAAAATTTAGAGCGAACAAATAGGGAGATAAAGAAAACAAACAGATATCTGCAAATGCTTATTCTCCTGCTCGCGGTAGTCCTGATTTTGATTATTTCTGCGCTTACTTGGCTGGAGATAAATAATGTTTTTACGCGTTTAATATACAATTAATATAATTGATCTTCTCAGAAACACGACAAAGAAGAATATTGTGTTGATAGTTATAGAAAAAAGAAATGATGAACAGCGAATCAGAGTTCCCACATACAAAATGCAGTACAATCTGACACGTCGACCTGCTTGACTGCTGAGTTCGAAATGGGATCAGGTATGACCAGGCCACTATGACCGTTCATCAAAAATAAGTCAGTAAATGGGTGTTTTTAAAGATTTCGGAGATGCCGGCTTTGCCAGAAAACTCTCACTTGTAAAGTATTTTCTATAGATCTGCATTAAGTAAGTTGCTATGCCTCCTTTCATCGGATGAAAGTCCTGGATTGGTGTTCTTAAATGGTCATGAGGCAAACTAACGGTTTGTAGTCATAAAGATGAAGCCATATTTGATAAAATACTAAGAATGGTTACAAAGAAGAGTTGCGGCTTCTAAGCCTGAGAAATGTTAATTTTTATATTCAAAAGCAACAAAGAGTTTTTTCGTCCGAAGATGAAACCAAAGTAAAAACGCGAGACCTGTCGCGAAAAGAGTGAGAAAAAAATCAATCAGCATGAGATTAAGAACGGGGACGATATGTGCGATAAAAGTGCCTGGTGAAAGAACCAAAAAAGTAAAGAGAGGCAGTGCGGCAAAAGAAAAAGAAAGCGTGAAAATGACATCAAACGGAACGACATGAGTCTCCATAAACAAAAAAAGATAGAGAATTTCAAAAAAAACACCGGAAAAAAATAAAATAAGATATACATTATTTCCAAGTGCTGTTAAGTCAGGAAGGCTGCCCATGAGAAGCAATGCGATAAAGAGCATAAAAAGAACAATAAGAAATTTTCGAACTAAAAACGTCGCGAATGCGGTCATAAAAGCCATCAAAAAAAAGGAAGTGAAGAACCTGGGAAGGAGTGAAAATTGTTGAGAGAGTAAATGAAAAAAATACCAGCACAAAAGAACGATAAAAAGCGCGAATAAATCCTTCTGGCGATACTGGTAATAATGCTGCTTTCGGAGGCATCGGATTGCTTGAGAAAGAGTTTCCATAGTCATCGCTTCCTCGTACGAATGAGTTTGAAGATATGTTTCTTAAAAAAAAGATAGCCCATTTCAATTTTTGTTGGAGCTTCAAAGCGCTGGCGAATGTCTTTTTGGACAGGTAAATCAGTATTCACTTGCGTAAGCCGCTCCATATACTTATCCATCTTTGCGTTATAAGTGGGATGATCAATAATGCCTTGTTCATAACGTTCTCGCTGCGCTTTCTTGACAAGCTCGATAAGAACAGTAGACTCTAGCTTGAGAGTAGTAATGCGGCGATCAACAATAAGCAAACGGATGAGACGAAAAAGAGGCGGTCCAGAAAGAACAAAAAAGAAGATGAGAAAAATAAACGTCCAGCGATGAGTTTTGATAAAACCAATGCCTTCCTTCGCAATGACTCCAGTAATCGCCGCTTGGACACGATGGAGCTCCAAAGAGGATTGAGCTTGAGAAAATAAAGATTCTGCTTCATCAAAACGCTCTTCCTGAAAAGAAAGCAATGCTTCTTGATATGCTTTTTGGGAGTCTGTAATATTAAGCCCTTCTAAAGCATATTGATCAAGCTTAAATTGAAGAGAGACAGAGGTTGCATTAATTCGATAGATTTGTATGACTGTGGTATTAATTTGTTGAACAAGTGATTGCACTGCTCGATAATCAATAGAAGTATACTCATCGCCAGGTGTACGTTGAATATTTTTTATTCTCGCAAGGAGAAATACGCGTTCGTTTTGATCTGTTGTCTGATTAAGAATGTGTTCATAATAAGCGACAGAAAGTTCGTTTTCTGCGGAAGCAAAAATATCGCGAAGAAATTGAGTGGGAAGTTGATTTTGACTTGCTTGAGTAATAAGAGAAGATGCGTCTGCAAGGATAGCAAGAGCGCGTTTATCAATTGTAGTCTTGATGGTAAGAAGAATGGCGAGAACAGAGTCGTATTTATAAAAATTGTAATGATCATGTGCTTGAGCGAGAAGCTCTTCCTCAGACGGTTGGATGATTCCAGAGTTATCTTTATTGTTTTCTACTTCTTGCTGAACAAAAAAGTAAAATTGTTGCAAACGCTGTAAGAACGAAACACGGTCATTAAATAAGCGTGAAAGCTCTTGAAAAGAATTATAGTCAATCATACGTGGCTCGTGTTTCTGTTGAAGAGGATAAATAAGCGACTCGAGACGTTGTCGATTCGCATCTTTTGATGTTGAATACTTTGTTTTGATAGAAAAAATAATGCGTGAAAAATCAAGTGTTTCGATAAGAGAATGCATCTGAGAAATATAATGTTGGAGTTGATAATCTGTAATGTTTTGTGTTTGGAGCAGATCAAATGTATCCTCGGCATGAAGAAAAGTCTCCAAAAGCTCAAGCTGCATGTGTTGAGGAATGCTAACAAATTCAAGCGCAGATGAGAGATTTGATCCTGCTGAAACTTGAGAGGGATATAATAAAAACACGACAGAGAGTAAAAGTAATGGAGTGTGTGAAGCATTGATTATTTTTTTCATGGGGAAGATGTATCTCCTTTCTTTTTGGAATTCTTATCAGGCTTTTTAATGTTTTGAGAAGATGTGGACTGCTCTTGTAGTTTGATAAGCCGCTCTCGCACAGTAAGTCGTTCGGATGTTTTTTTCTGGGGAGATAAAAGATCTTTGATTGCGCGTACGGCAGGGTCTGATATATCTTGAGAAACAGGCGGTATATGCAAAACTGTTTCCTTTTGTGGAATGGAGACAAAAGTGTTTACTCGTAAAGTGTGTTCTTTTTTATCAAGATGATATGCATCCTTGAGATGGTCAACAACATGGGGAGATTTGTGAAGGAGTCGTTTCTTTTCTGTATCTGAATGGTGCGCGAGCGAATGTTGTGGTGAAAGAACAAGTTGTTCATTTTGAGATCCGTGCGATGAAGAAGGCTGCATAGGTTTATTTGTTCCATATAGCCTCTTAAAAAAGTGAGTATTGAAAGAGGATTTGATGAAGATAAAGAGTTTTCTAAAAAAACGATCGGAAATAGCACTGAAAAATCCAAAGCTTTTTCGACCGAGATTGTAAGTGCTATGCTGTCTGCTTTTTGCGATTTTTGCTTCAAGAATAGCCTGTTCTTGTTCCAGCTCAATAAGGCGTTCACGGAACCCTTTCATTTGAGAGAGATACTCTGTGCTCGTAATGGATTTTGAGATATAATAGTGCTCTTGAATCTTTTTGAGCTGTTCGTGAGTGATAGATTTTTCGCGAAGGATTTTTTGTAATTCTTTTCCGTTATTGATAATAAGACCTACGCGTTTTGTCCTCAATTTTGCATTTAACTGCTGAATAACCGTAACGCGTTGATCATATTGTTCTCTGTTTTTTTGATGAACATACGCGGTCACAAGTTTTTTAACATAATAATTTTCCTGATTCTCCTTCATAAGCCGATAAATGGTTTCTTCTTCTTTCGAAAGATTGGCGAGGCGGTAATTAATAATAAAATAAATGATGCGAATATAACTCAAATAAGTAACAAAAAGAAGGAAGGCTAATCCGAGAAGTATTGCCCACCAATAATTGACAATAAACCTAAAAATATTGATCTCGCTTTTGGTTTCTAAAATATATGTAAGCTGTGCTTCATTAAGACTCTGAAATGCAACTTCAAAATCTTCCTGCTCAAAAGCTTGTTGAGCGACAGCAAGAAGTTGTTTTGTTCCTTGAGTAGAAATACCTTGTCTGTCTGCCTCTGAAATTTTAGTATTGATATCATCAAAGAGTGTTTTAGCGCGAAATGCTTTTGATTTTTTATCAACGATTTGTTTTACAAGTTGTGTTGCCAAGTTATATTTGCCAGATTCAGCTGCGCGCTGTGCTTGGTCGAAAAGAAGAGACGCTTTCGTGATAGGGATGTTCGCGAGCTGCATCGCATGAATTGCTTGTGTAGCTTCATCAAGAAGTTTTTGGATTTCCCCTTCTGATTTTTCCTGGATATTAAGGTTAATGATGCGTTTATCAGTTAATGTGCCGCGAGTTGTTCCCAAAGCAATATCTGCAGTGATTAACGCTTCAAGAGTATATTTGCTTTCTTCAAGATAACGAGGTGCATTCACAGTGACAGTAAAAGATTTTGTTTGTTCATAGCCGACATCAGTAAGTTCAGACGGCGTTATAGTAAGGTATTTCGATAGAAAACCTGTAATGCCTACGGTTGCTCGTCTGATGACAGATCCAAAGTGAACATTAGTGACTTCTAACGTAAATTGATTGCTTTGACCACGCTTAAGACTGACAGTTTTTGTGCTCTCTGATCTAAAAACATTCTTCGCACTGACAATACCGCCTCCACCGCCACCTCCACCTCCACCTCCCCCTCCTCCACCGCTTGATCCGCCACTCGAAGAAGGACTTGAAGCTTTACAGTCAGAATCCGTGACTGCAGTACATCCAGTTCCACAAATGCCATCTCCTCCATTGCAAAGAATTGTTAAATTGAGAGTGACTGCGTCCGAATTTGCAGCAGAAGTTCCCTGAGTGGAGATATTTGTGCTATTTCCACCTGGATCATAAGGAGTGATAGTCTGAGCAAAGATTGTGATATTATTATAGAGCAGGGCGTTTATTGCTAAACTACTAGTATTGACAGAAAAATTTCCAGCAGTTAAAGAAAATCCCGTAGGAAGTGTCCAATTGAGAGTGACATTTTCTACAGTTTCATTACCTACATTTTTTGCGTAGACTTTGTAAGTATAACTGTTTGATTGTGTAATGATTGTAGTGCTTTGTTCAATCGTCAAATCAATAAAAGGCCCTGGTGGAATTGCGCTCAGTGTCGCAGTAACATTCCTCAGTTCAGGATCAACAGTATTACCTGTCGTATTTGTTCCATTAACTATAATAACAATAGCATCAGATCGTTGTACAGAGGATGCCGTAGCATTGACAGAAACTGTGCGTGTTTGTTTTGGCTGAACAGGAAGAGGTGTTGTCTCATTAAATGTTGTCGAAGCAAAGTTCGAAGTAAATGTAAACGTAACAGGATAGTCTCCAGTTACATTGAGGATGAAATTTCCTAAGTTCTTTGTTGTGCTGAAAGCGCCGAAAGATTCTCCGAGTGCGGGATTGGTGATGTTCCATGATGTTTCATTTTGCACGGCAATATTTCGAATAGTGTCTTGTATCAAGTTACCAAGAGTGTCATTCGCAGAAACAGTGTAGTTAATAGTCCCATTTCTGTTGGGTGTAATGGAGGCATTTTCGTAAAGTTGTTTTGTGGAATTATAAGCCATCGTGACATTCGTATAGATTGTCTCATTCTCAAACTTCCACATAAAGATAACAGTATCAACATTAACAAGTGCGTCACTCACATTTGCAGTGATATTCAGGGGAAGAAGAGGGTCTATATCGTCAGTCTTATTAGGTGTCAAAGAAATAATGTTAATGACAGGTGCGACAGTATCGACAGCGATAGTTCTGGAGAGTGAGCTGTTTTCATTCAAAGCGTCATCATTGCACGTGACATTCCACAAGAAACGACCAACAGGCAAGCTCGTTGCGGTCAAACTCGTTAATGTTCCATTTGAAGTGCTTGAATTGGTGGCGCGAATAGTGCTGTTGACAAAAAGAGTGCAGTTCAATGTCGTATCAAAATTATCAAAAGCAGTGAAATTAAATGTAAATGTAGTGCTACTCGTATTAGTGTTATTAACAGGAAGATTCAAATTGATGGTTGGTTTTATCTGATCGACAAAGCTATAGTCAAGAGTAACATTATACAATTCTGGCGTATACGCGGTGCTGTTTGTTTCAAAGCGGAAAGCGTACTGGATATACGTGCTGTTGGTGAGACCTTGAATAACTTGCGGAGAGGTAGAATTATAATCAGTAAAAGTCTCTCCAGAACAGTTAGGATCATCACAAGTGCGAACGGAAGGGTAAAGACGTAGGCTTCCCCGTCGATAAAGATCTCTTACTTCTGAGAGAATTAAAGTGCGATTATAGACAGCGAATTCATCAAGGGTGCCGTTGAAAAAATTTGCGCCGTTATGAGAGCCAAGAGTAAAGTTCGCATTACTCCCTAAAAGTCCGCCATTTGAGCTCTCGGCAACAGCAGTGCCGTTAATGTAAATCGTTGATGTATCAGTCGCTGCATTGTAGGTGAAAGCAAAATAGTGGAAGGTATTACGTGAAAAAAGATTGGCTCCAGCCGTGAGGACATTTCCGGCATCATAGAACATTTGGAGCTCATTATCAACATTATAGCGTATAGCAATAGTCTCATCAACACCAGTTCCTGCAGTTCCTGAAAAAAGAACGCGAACTGATCCGCTGCTATTAATCTGCGCCCAAAAAGAAATGGTGAACGATGCGCCTGAAAGAATCAAAGAACGAGGGAGAGAGATATTTTGATTAACACCGTTAAATTGTGTTGCTCCGCCAAACATACCGTTGACGCCAAAAGTTGGACAAATGGTACAAGACGCATTATTGCCGCTTCCTGAAGAGTCGTTAAAC
>JBBSXE010000042.1:5196-6545 GCA_038045925.1 Nanobdellota archaeon | reverse complement strand
GTTTTGGATGAATAACTGCGCAATTATTCGCGACAATAGGAGGATATGCTGGCTTTACCCGATAAAACGTAAACCGTTTGCGAATAAAACGATCAATATCTTTCTCTGTCTTAAAGGTGAAATGTGCGAGAAGCTCGTTGAAGATAAGATCAGTGATTGCACAGGCTTTCTGAATACAGCTCTTTTTTGACATTGTTCTTTTGAAATCGACCGCCTATAAATAGTTTTTGAAAGAAACAAAATGGGCAAGATGCGCGTTTTTTCGTCACTATGCTCCTCAAAAAAACAGAAGGAAGTTTTATAAATGAAACATTTTCTTTAAAACATATGAAATCAATACAACATATAACTGATGCTCGGCGCATTGTTGAAGCACTTGTCGAACGAGCAACATACATTTATTCCGCATCTGAAGGAAGATATTTTGCAGAGATATTTATTCCTCAGGGAAAAAAGACAGATTCACGCAGAAGAGAGTGCACTATAGATGACGTTTTTGACGAAATTTTTAAAGAAGTGCGTATCCCACCTCGACACGAGTGCGGAATTGGAGGTTATGTTGTTCTAGCGGGTAAACCTCCCTACCGTCAAGGAATCGGATTGGCTTCTCAAATTTCTGGGAAACAAGTTCTTGCCGTACAACCACTCCTTCCAAATGTCGACTCGCATTCGATTGCTCACGCAAATGGGTTCGACTGGAACACAACTCAAGAGCGTGTTGAGAAAGATAAAAAATATCAAGGAAATTATGTTTTCGACGCGGCACAATATCGACACTGATAAAAAAGCACCCTCTTTTTTTATTTCAAGATTTTCCTTCAATCGGGCTCTGTTGAAAGTCTTTTTACTCATGCTGTTTTGGCTTAGAAAAGAACAGGTTTGGAGTCATTTTACCTAGGTTTAGTCAAGATCGACATACCAACAGAATGAGATTTTCAACAGCGCCTATTCAAACAGAAACTTTAATAATCTCCTATATGGACTTTTTTCTCCATGGGCTCGTCGTCTAGCCTGGATAGGATACGAGGCTTCGGACCTCGGGACAGGGGTTCAAATCCTCTCGAGCTCATTTATTTACAAGCAACCGAAAAGTGTTAGATTGAATACACAAGTTGTTGTAATTCAGATAAAGAGCATACCGATTCTTCACCCTCTGCGAAGAAGAGAGAGGCCTCAATAATGAGATTTTCCTTTTGCCTTTGCATGTGAATATTGTTTACTATTCTCCCATTTTCATTTTGGGAATTTCAGTCGGAACTACTGGTTTCTCTCATTTTACCATCTCCTGCAAGCATTTTCAACTGGTTACATTTTGTAACCGTTTCATTTGATCCTTCTTCATTGAGGCG
>JBBSXE010000042.1:0-5096 GCA_038045925.1 Nanobdellota archaeon | reverse complement strand
TTTTCAACTGGTTACATTTTGTAACCGTTTCATTTGATCCTTCTTCATTGAGGCGATGTTTAAGCACTTTCCAATAATTTCGTGCATCTGCACTTTCTGTAAGAGCTCCGACGACATCTACAATAGAAAACCACCATTCTCCTTCATGCCATACTCTTCGAATATTCTTGCCCTGAAAAACAGCTAAGGTGTGTCCGTCCATGGTTTGTCCTCTTTTCAATGAGAATATTCCGGAGAAATCTCTTTTCTTTATAAACATTCCAGGGGTGCGTGAGAAGTGTAAGAATTGTTTTCAACCTCTATTTAGAAGTTTTCCGAAAATTTCGGAAGATTTTTGAATCAGAGAAAAGAACGTGATATTTCGTATCTACAACTCTCGTTGTTCAAGTATTTTTTGTAGTATACTCTATCTTAATATCATCTTTATCCTTCATCAAGTAGCGTTCAAATTCCATATGCTCCTTGCCGTTCACAAACATCTGCAACGTTCCTTTGTCCGTGCAATACTCAAAGATACAATTTTGATTAAATGTTTTTTTCCAGGCATAGAAAAAGTAGCCAAGGCTGGTAGTTTCTGGCTTGCTGCTTGGATTCAGATTCTCCAGATGAATCGTGCCATCATTTTCATGTGTATGCGTTGGAGACATCCCCATTTCGCTCAATCGCGTATCGACAACTCTGCCGATGCGAACGCCAATGTCTGTTGGAATCGGTTGTTTTTTTCCATCAATAATGATCGTTAGTTTTGGGTGCCAATGGACAGATCCGGAAGGAATGTGCGACGTATCGCTCAGCGCAACAACAAAAAGAGGATTCTCTTCCTGATCACTACTGATGCTTGTAAATATCCACCACGCAAGAAGAAGGAGAATGATGCCTGCGATTGCAAAGTTTCTAAATCTTTTTTTTGTTTTTGACGACGCGGAGAATAATGAATTTTTGACTTGCTCAGGATGCTTGCTTTTTGTGTGCTGCTGCAGAGCGTCACGCGAAGTAAACGCTTTCGAACAATGTTTGCAGAGGATGTTCTCTTGTTCTGTTGAGGGAGTCATAAACTGCACGTCCACGCGCTAAAACCGCCTTCAAGATTTTGAACGTTTGTAAATCCTTTTTTCTTTAACACGTCCAGCGCGATTGCTCCACGCCCGCCGGATTTACAGTGCACAACAACGGGTTTGTCGGTCGGAACAATTCCTTGGCCGAGGTCACGAATGAGTTTTCCAAGGGGAATGTTGACCGCTCCTTCAATATGACCTTGCGCGAATTCATCTGGCTCACGGACATCAAGGATATAATAGATCTTGCTATTTTTCTTGAGTTCTGCCGCGGATATTGTTTCATTCATTATGTTCATCTCCTCGAGGATCTAAATGATATCATTTCTTATTTATAATTCTTGCTCTGCGCAAGAGGTTTGCGTTTGTCACAACTGTAATGGAAGAAAGCGCCATGGCTAACTCCGCGATCACGGGATGCAGCAATCCAGCAACAGCGACGGGAATCGCGACAACATTATAAGCGAACGCCCAGAACAAATTTTGTTTAATTTTGCTGAACGTTTTCTTTGACAGAGTAATCGCTTCTACCACGCCAATCAGAGATCCTTTCGTCAACACAATGTCTCCTGCTTCGATAGCGATGTCAGTTCCAGTTCCCATAGCGATAGCGACATTCGCTTGCTTCAACGCGGGAGCGTCATTAATTCCATCGCCAACAAATGCTACCATGCCATATTTCTGGAGGCGTTGGACTTCTTTCGCTTTGTCTTCTGGCAGGACATTCGCGATGACATGATCAATGCCTACTTGTCGCGCGATAGCTTGCGCTGTTAGCTCATGATCTCCTGTAATCATCACGGTTTTGTAGCCTTGTCGTTTTAAGACGCGAAGCGCGACTACAGAATCTTCTTTGACTGCGTCAGCGACCGCGATCACTCCCAAGATTTTTTTCTGTTCTGCGACAATCATCACAGTCTGACCTTGTCGTTGATACTCAGTAATATGTTCTTGGACTGGTTTGATATTGATAGCTTTCTCTTGCATGAAAAGCGCATTGCCAACAATAATCTCTTTATGTTTAATAGTTCCTACAACACCTTTGCCTCTGACTATGGAAAACTTATTCACGGGAAGATAATTCTTTAATCCAGCTTTTGTAACAACAGACTGTGCTAGAGGATGTTCACTTAGTTTCTCCAAACTCGCGGCGCGTTCTAAAAGATATTTTTCTTGGACAAGGCTATGAATAGCTGTGACCTCTGGTTTTCCTTTGGTGATAGTGCCTGTTTTGTCAAACACAACAATTTTGACATTCTTCATAGTCTGGATAGCTTCACCTTTTCGAATAAGAATACCATGTTTCGCTCCAATCCCAGATCCAACAGTCAAGGAGATAGGCACAGCTAAACCTAGAGAACAAGGGCACGCGATAACCAGCACAGCGATCGCGGTTCCTAAAGATTGTCCTAAATCACCGCTAAAATAAAACCATCCGCCAAAAGTAAATAAAGTTAACACTAAAATGACCGGCACAAAGATACCGGTGACTTGATCAGCGACTTTTTGAATAGGTACTTTTGTTCCTTGCGCTTCCTCAACAAGCTTGATAATATGCGCCAAAAACGTGTCTTTCCCAACTTTCGTCGCTTTGATATACAAAATGCCGTCTTGATTTAGTGTCGCGCCAATCACAGGATCTTTGATTTTTTTCTCAACAGGCATGCTCTCCCCGGTGACCATACTTTCATCTACCGCGCTCGCCCCTTTAGTGACAACACCATCAGTAGGAATTTTCTCTCCAGGTTTAATAATGAGAATATCGCCAACTTGCACTTCGCTTACAGGAATTTGTACTTCTTTGTTATTTCGTAAAACTCTAGCATTTTTCGCGCCCAATTCTAAGAGCTTTCTGATTTCTTGCGTCGCCTTTCCTTTTGCTCGCGCTTCAATATATTTTCCAGTGATAAATATAGCCATGAGCATCCCAGCAACACCAGAATAATCTTCAGTAGGCAGGAAAAAAGTGAGTATCCCTGTCAGGTAAGCGATGACTGTACCAAGTGCGATAAGAGAATCCATGGAAAAATAAAAAGTAAAGAATCCTCGAAAACCAGATCGAATAGTGGAAAAACCAAAGACAAAGACTACAGGAAATGCTAAGCCTAGAATAATCCAGTTCATCCAAAGTTCAGGAAATATCGCGACACCAAGGAACCTGTCAACGAACATTAAAAATGCTAGAGGTAAGGTAAATTCCCAAGACCAAAGTAATTTATAAAACCAGTTCGTAATTTCAGAGTCATCAGATGATTTAGTATTGTTGTTGTGCATGTCGTCGTTTCCTTGTAAATTAAGCTTGTTCAAACGTGACTTGTATCGCTGTATAACCTGCTCTCTTCACTGCTTGTTTCACATCAGATTCAGTTACTGTATCTGCACAGTCAGCGTAGCCTTTCTTCATTAAGACATTGACGCGGATATTTGAAACGCCTTTTACTTTACCCATGCTTTTTTCTATATTCGAGGCGCAAGAAGCGCAGTGCATGCCTTCAATGACAAGTGTCGCTTTTTTCATTGTTGTTTATCTCCGTTTTCGTTCTTCTCTTTCTTTTTTTTGATCATGTTGCAGCAGGAAGGCAATGAGCGCAATGATGAGCAAGAATGGCAATAACCACCCAAACGCCATTCCGCGCATCATTCCTGTTCCGAGTAACGAAAATCCCATCATATTTCCGCAGGCTGTTGAGAGGCTTACGCCGAAGAAAAGAAGCGCGATAAGTCCTATTCCGACAAGAAGGGTAGTATTCTTATTCATGTTTCATCCCCTGCAAAATGTGAATACAGTATTGTTTCATATGATCATCAATCAACTGCATCAACAGCTCAATTGTTTCTTTATTTAAAGTGTAATATCTATATTTTCCCTGAATTTCTGTCCTGACAAAACCACATTTTTTTAAGCGCGCCAAATCATGCGATATCACTGTTTGGTCTATGTTGAGATCTGCTGTGATTTCAGAAACATTTTTCTTTCCTTTTCTGAGAAGGTTAATAACACGCAAGCGCGATTCTGAAACAAGCGTGCCAAAAAAAATCTTGTACGCGCCATAAATTTCTTCCTCTTGAAATCCTTCATTATGACACTGCTGTAATATGTTTCCTGTTATCATATGAACAATAAATACATATGTTCTATATAAATGTTTGCCTCAGCCTTTTCATTTTCTCTTTATGATGTATAAACTATAAGCCAAAATAATCACAGTTATTCCCTGCACTTCAATGCCCTGCAAAGGCAATGCCGCGAAAGAAAAAGAGATGCCGACAAAGCTCAATAAAATGGGAACAAGACCAGTCACACACAATGGGCAAATGCCAACAATAACGCCTGCGGCTGCGCCAACACTTGTTAATGCTTTTGCTGATCTACACTCTTTTCGCTGTTTGTATGTCTTGTAGAGATAGACCGCGTTTAATCCTACGAGAACAGCAATCGCAAGAGACAAAATAAAGGAGATGATCAGTTTCAGCCAATTGACTGTTGCCGCGTATTTTGTGAGAAGAATTATAGTATTCGAAAAACCGCTGATAAAGGTGACAAAAACAAGATAAACAAGCGCAATCAAAAGCGCTGCAACAAGATATTTTTTGTCAAGATGAGGGTTCATTGCACAACAAGCTTGCCAAATCCCATGCCCATAGAACAGGAAAATTTGAAAATTCCTTCTTTCATCGGCGTGAAGACAATTTTTTCTGCTGCAGTTCTTGCGTATTGAGCAATGCCTAAATCTCGAATAGCAAATGAACGAAGACATCCCTTAATAGAGCTGTCTAACGTAATCTCGACTGGCTTGTCTGCCTGCACCGTAATAGTATCTGGATAATAATTGAAATTTTTTTCGCTGAGCGTAATTTTCTGTGCCTCTCCGTTATTGATTGAGGGATTTTGTAAGACTGCGCCAGTTTTTTCTGCGCTGGTAAAAGCGAAGAATGCTCCCGCTGTGACAAATACGACAATGAGCAAAAGTAATGTTGTGTTTTTCATTGCTATCTGTTTTTTTTAAGGATTTATAAAAGTATCTTTTTCACTCTCTGTCG
>JBBSXE010000041.1:0-4736 GCA_038045925.1 Nanobdellota archaeon | reverse complement strand
GGAACTGGCAATGCGCATCGCGGTTACCTCCTGAGATAGATTTAACGCTTGCTGCTGAGAACAACCAGAGAAGAGCAAAAATAACTACATGACAACAAACAAAGTGTCTGGATGTTCATCATTTCTCTCAAGAAAGTGATCTCCTTTTTATAGGTATCGCTGATTGAGAGGTAGTCTTTGTATCAGCCAGGAAAGTTGGAAGAGAAGAAAGAGAAAGAATCTGCAAAATCAAGAGCAGATCTCCTAAAGACAAAAAATTTAAAGTGTCTAATTGAAGAAAAAGATTAATCGTTTGGTTCTTGCATATATTCTGTAACAATACTGATTATTTTTTGGATCGTTATAGTACATTTCCAAGCCATGCGCTATTTGGTAAGTGAAATTTCATGCATTTTTTAAGCTTAGAGTATTTATAAATCTAAATCTTTGCAAAATACCGGGATTCCCGGTAAAATTAGAGAATGCCTAAAATTCAGGTGATATAAGGTGATTTTGGTGTCTATATGCATAAAAAATAAACAGCCAATTGTCGTTTTTGTCAAACCGGAAACGTGAAAAAGAAGTTAGAAATAACTATTGTAGAGACGTGTATGGCCGTCATCCTTTAAACTTCAGCATTTGAACCTAGACGCGTGGACATTAAGCACTTTTCGCCGAAAGTGTTATAAAAGAGGGAAAAAAGAAGAAAAGAATGAATTGGCGCATGCGTCGGATTTTTGGATCGCAGTTTAGTAGCTTCTCGATTCCTTTAAAAAAAACACATTATATTATTATTGCCGTCATTCTTATGATTGGAGTGCTCGGATGGTCGCTTGTTCGAGATGGAAACACAGAAAGTTCTGCATCGCTGATTCCAAAAGCAGACATTACTGGAGCGGCAGTTGCGCAGCAGGCAGGACAGCAGCCATCTTCTCAAACAACAGCACAAACACAACAGCAGACAGACAACAGCACAAATAGTTCTTCAGGCAACAGGGAATTCTACGAGTATAAAGAAGAATGCGCTCGTGATATGAAGCAATATACTGATGATCTTGAAGATGTGACCACGCAGGTCGACGCATATACGCTGGCAGCAGAAGCCCTCAAAAAAGAATATGATAAAAAAGTAGCTGAATTGCAGGAGCAGTATCAGGTTCCATTGGATAACGAAAACGCGAAAAAAGAAAAGGCGGAACGAACATTAGAAAATGTTATGCAGAAATGGGGCGAAAGAAAAGCATATTGTGATCAAAAATATCCTGCCTGATTTTTATTACCATTATTCAGTGACTTTTTTTAAGAAAGTTTATAAATGGAAAGAAGCTAAAGAAAAAAGATGAACGAAGACGCATTTAAGCTTCTCAGAACAACCTTATTAGCTATTGTGGCGATTCTTTTGGTGTTGTTAGCGGTCGTTGGTTTTATAGCGGTATTTATGGTCAACAGCGGCGACAGCCAGTACAAAACAGCTGGTCAATCAGCGCAAACAGCAATGAATATTTACAAGATTGAAGATAAAACACCAAATGTCGCGAGTCCAACAGTTATCAACTACCAAGCTCCGCAAGTAACGAAGATTCAAGAGGAAAGCACGCGCCTCAACGTCAACACGCGCATTAATGTGCACGTCAGCGGCTACACGCCCTATCCAAGATACTATCAAAGATATCCTCGTTACTATAATTATAATTACCATTATTATCCCGTACGATATGCTTCTCCAAATTATCTTGTTCACTGGGGAAGTTATCAATATTGATCAAAGAGTTCTTAGCAAAAACTGGAAATTTCGATTGAGTACGAGTAAAAAGAAAACAACATGTTTATATTGCTTCTTCTTTCGTAACGACAATAACCAGCATTTAATAGACAAGTAGATGTTGCAAATATGTTCGAAACTAAACAAAAAATAAAAGAGTACATCGAACAACTTAGTCCAGAAGTGTTGAAAATTAGCGAAGTAAGCGTACGAGATATTACGTTATTGGGCAGCGGTGAAAGCAATCTGAACTACTTGGTAGACCTCGGCAGTAAAAAAGTTGTCTTCCGGTTACATCTTGAGGATAACACAAGAGATAAGCCAAAGAAAGAATACTTAATATTGAAAAAAATAGAATGTCTCAATATTGCTCCAAAAGCTTTGCTTTATGATATTAGCAACACAGAGGGCAGTTTTATTATATTAGAATACGTTGATGGAAATGCTCTACCGAGTGATTATCAGCTTTCCGACAAACAATTCCTCACTCTTGCTAAGGAATTAGCAGTTTTACACAGCAGTTCAGTGAACAGCGGCGTGCCAAAAAATAAATTCTCTTATTCAGGATACTTAGCAAGATTTGAAGCAGACATCGAGTATATTAAGCGGAAGTTACAGATAGGAAAGATTAAAGATACCTTTGTTGAAACCCTTTACAAGATAGACGCCGTTATGAGAAAAGACGTGCGAGAAAACAAAGTAAAAAATCTATTTTCCATGACGCACGGAGACATTGCACCGCAGAATATGGTTGAGACGGATTCAGGGTTTAAGTTTATTGATTGGTAATCAGCAGGGATAGGCGATCCAGCCGCAGAGATTGTTTTCGTGATTGACGAAATAGGTTTTCCGATAACTAAGAAACAGAAAAAGTTATTCGTAGAAGAGTACTTTAATTACTGTAAAGATCCGACATTAAAAGAAAGAATAAGCCTCTTCAAAAAACTAATACGGTTTGAACAGGTGTTGTGGTGCATAAAGAGAGTCTATGAGATCAAAGATAGAGAGTTATCAAAAGCATATTTAAAGAAAGAAACTTTACTGGACATTCTTGGCTACATGAAAGATTGTGTAATGAGGTTAGTTAAATGCAGAATTGGCTGTTCAAAGAAAGACTTTGAACCCAAGCTTATTTTCCCAGAAAAGTTCCGTATTCAGCTGGTTTGAATTGTTGAAAGATACAAAGAGCATCATACAATAGAATGTCCGCCGGCTGCGTAGGAGAGCACACCAATCTTTTTATACTCCTTCTCTCACATAAATAAAAGTGTTTAAGATGAAATCAACAAAACAAAAGCAGGTGTTTGTAGTAAGTGTTCTCTTTCTCTTTTTCCTCAGCAGCTGCAGCACGCAATATCAAAAAGAAAAAATTATTCCGTTAAAAGAAACCTGTAACCAGCAAGGAAAAATATTTGTCTACGATGAATCAACAAAGGAAGCGCGATGCGATCTAATTGCAAAAGACGCGGGAAAGCGATGCACGAAAACAACAGACTGTGAAGGATATTGTGAAGGGTCAAATGCATCAACAAGCAGCGGAACCTGCAGCAAATCCCCAGAACCAAGTGGCTGTGTCACGATCATAGAACGGGGAGAACGATTTGAGAGGTGCTTCAATAATCCATGAAAAAAAAAATCGTTGTTTCTCTCGGAGGAAATGCGCTGTCACAATCAGGTAATGTTTCCTACAAAGAGCTGCTCAGCTCGCTGCAGAACATAAGTCGCACATTAGTGCGGTTCGTAAAAAAAGAATATAACATCGCGATTGTCTTTGGCTCAGGACCGCAAGTAGGCGCATTAATTCTGCAGAATGAGCTGGCAAAAAAACAAATACAGCCCATGCCTCTCGATGTGTTGGATGCGGAAGTGCAGGGAGAGCTCGGATATCTGCTGGAACAAGCGCTGCAGAACGCATTGCGAGAAGAAAGAAAAAAGAAAGCTGTCGTCTCGGTGCTGACGCAGGTGGTTGTTGATAAAAAAGATCCAGCATTCAAAAACCCAAGCAAACCCGTTGGCCAGTTTTTAACTCGAGAACAAGCACAACAATTGGAAAAGCGGGGAATTGCAGTCAGAGAAGATGCAGGCAGAGGCTGGAGAAAAGTTGTTCCCTCTCCGCTTCCAAAAAAGATTGATGAGGCAGTCTTAATAAAAAAAATCGTCAAAGAAGCCATCGTGATTGCCTGTGGCGGCGGAGGCATTCCTGTCATCGAAGAACGCGGAAAAATGAAAGGCGTTGAAGCGGTCATTGACAAAGATCATGCCGCAGCTCTGCTCGCAAACACTATCAACGCAGATGAATTGATCATCATCACATCAGTTCCTTGCGTCTATCGCAACTATGGAAAGAAAAACCAACAGCCAATACAACAGATGAGCGTGAACGAAGCAAAAAAATATCTCAAAGAAGGTCATTTTCTTGCCGGAAGCATGCGACCAAAAATAGAAGCGGCAATCAGATTTTTAGAGCAGGGTGGAAAACGAGTTATAATCGCTGAACCAAGAAATATCTTGCGGGCAGTCAATGGAAAAAGCGGAACACGAATAACACAAAATTAACGTTCTTGACGAGGAGAACGAAGAATATTAAGGCGAGAAAGAATAGGATCTTGCGCTGCACGTGCGAGTGCTTGCCGATTTCCATGCACAATTTTTGTGCCAGCGGGTAATTTCCCAATATCTATTTTTTTTGTATCGAGGAATTGAGGACTTTGTACCTGTTGTGTTTTAAGCGGCTGAATTTTTTGCACTGCTTCTCCAGTCATCTCTGATTCCTCTGTGCCAAAAGCGAAGAAAGCAACCAGTAAAAGAAGTAGTCCTAGTAGTACCTGATATCCCTTCCCTCCCATAACAAAAGAAGAAAGAAACGTTTATATATAAAGGTTCCGTTAGAAAAGCAAGAGGTGGTTGGTATTAAAAAAAGAATACTTATTCTTGGAGCTGCGGGTAGGGATTTCCATAATTTTTTAGTGAAGTACAAAGATAACCCGCAATATGA
>JBBSXE010000040.1:0-6138 GCA_038045925.1 Nanobdellota archaeon | reverse complement strand
GAGGCATAATCAGCCATGCAATCAGATAGACAAGAATTCCTGTTCCCATAATAAAAATCAGAATCACCCACAATACGCGAATAAGTACAGGATCAACATTGAAGTAGACCGCAATTCCTCCGCAGACGCCTCCAAATATTTTATCGGTGCGCGAGCGATAGAGACGCTTTACTTGCTGTTTTGTCATGTGTTTCATCCTCTTGTTCAGCCAAAGATATCAAATAAACTTTTCTTTTTTTGCTCTTCTGCTGGCTGCGTATCTGTATTCGTGTTTTCTGAAAAAAGTTCTCTGCGCTCAACAGGCTCTGGAGCATACACAGGATATTCTTTCTGCGGATAGGATGATTGCTGTTCTCTTTTCCATGCTGAAGGTGCTGTTGCAAGCGATTGTTTTTTTTGAAGCTCAAATGCAAATTCATCTTTTTGCTTTTGCCCAGGATTCCAGTGGAAAGACGTTCTTTGCTTTTCCGCGCGCTCCCGCATATTCTGCTCAAAGCGATGCGCCGCCCGCTCTTGACCATAGTGTTTTCTCTGCCATGGAGACTTTTGCATTTGTTGTTTTGCATGTTCGACTGGATAGTGCTCTCGTTTTCTGCCTTTGAACATCTTGAAAAAAATCCACAGCGCGAACAACATTCCCAGCGCCACGCCAATATATTTTAGCGGAACCATCAGCGATGATTTTGTTTCTGTGATCTCAACATCAACAAATGATTTTTCTCCCACTGTTATTTTGTACATGCCTGGCGCGGTGCCGACCGCAAGATCAATCTGTGTTGTTTCTCCAGGATCAAGCGCAATTTTTTTTGTTATCGTGCGATCATTTTCCGGATTGAACGCGGCTATCATTTCAATGGTGATTGTTTCTTTTATCTGAACATTTCCTTTATTGAATATCGTGAGGATGGCATTTTCTACAGTGATCTCCTCGCTTTCCCGCGCGGTGACGATGATTGTTTTTTCCGCTTTGATTCCCAAGGCGCTTACAGAGAGCGTCCATGTTCCCGGCACTGCAGATTCTGGCAATGTCAATGCTGTTTGTGCGTCATTTGGCATGGTTTCCTCAAATACAAGATCCCCCCCACTATCTTCCAGCGTAAGCGCGATATCTACATGGATAAGATCTCCACCTTGATCAACCACTGTTGGATGAAAGGTTAATTGCTCTAATGGCTGCAGGCTTTCTGTATTTGTGATGACTGTTATTACTGTTGGAATAGGAGTAATCGTTATT
Source organism: Nanobdellota archaeon (assembly GCA_038045925.1). Classification (GTDB taxonomy): domain Archaea; phylum Nanobdellota; class Nanobdellia; order SCGC-AAA011-G17; family UBA489; genus UBA489. The sequence continues at coordinate 4,904 of JBBSXE010000040.1, read as the reverse complement.
GCGAATTCATATTCTTCTCGATTGCCAAAATCATCGTGCGCTGTTGCTTTGATGGTGTGTCCTCCACTTTTTATTGTTGTGGAAACTGGAAGCGTTATTTTGAATTTTCCCCTACTAATTTCTGTTTCATATGCTTGACCGTTAAATGCAAATTTGATCAAGCCATTTTTGATATTGATTCCGCCGGCAAGCGCATTGCCCGCTATTTTTATCTCTTCTCCCGGCAGAAAGTCTGTTTTTTGCTGCTGGATCAATAACGTAATGGCGTCATTAATCGTGAAATCTTCAACAACAAAGAGCTGTTTATTATTGTAGGCATCAGCAACTTCAATTTCCACTGTATAGATTCCCGCGGGATTATCTTTTGTATTATACGTAAAGGAGAACGCGCCGTTCTGCACCGGAACAACTTGCTGCAAATAAATCACACTATCTCGTTTCAACAGAATGGTCGCTGAACCGGTGACGCGAGATCCATCGGGACGCGTAATTACGCCTTGAATATTAATCTCTTCTCCCAACTGCACACTAGTTTTATCAATTTTAATGTCTCCTAATAATTCATTCGTCAAGGTAAAGGAAGATGATTGGGTTGTGTCGATTTTTTGCCCGTTCACCTCGATAAACGCTTCAACAACGCATGGACCATTGAAATATTGATTCATTGAGATGGTTTCCATAATATTTTTTTGCACATTTGCCTTGATGCTGATGGACTTAATCAGGATTGTTTGCCGCTGGTCGCAGACAAGATCGAATTTCAACAACCCGAGAACATCTGTTGATTCGATTATATAACCTAACAATTGCATATCGTCTCCCAAGCTGACTTTGCTTTGGATTGGACCTTGGAGGGTCATGACTGCGTAATTTGCAGGAATAAGCAGCAAACAGAATACTAGTACAGACCAAATGCTGAGTAACCTCTTTTCCATAGTAAATTCTCTGTTCTTTGTTTTTATATGCTTTTCGACTGTTTTTGTCATTTTGCGTCTTTTGGCTGGAGCAATTTCGCATGAATAATTAAGAGCGACTGGCCAAGCACTTTGTTGAGCATCGCGTACAGGTAACTTTCATCTCCCTGCCGCGGTGCAATCAAAATTCTGCGGAGCGCGCGTTTCTGCTCATCAAACTGCATAAAAATTTCCTCCGCGCCTGTGTAATAAAATTTTTCCGCAAGAAGAAACAGCTGCTGCAGCTTCATGATAACATCCTGTATTTTTTTCCGTTTGCTGTATGTGGTGAGCTGTTTTGCAAGATATTTTAATGAGTCTCCAATCTCTTCGAGGTAAATCAGCACCGCATATTTTGTCATTGACGCTGATGCCATTCTGGAAAGCATGCGAATATTGTAATCAACGAACTTATTGATGGGAAGATCGCTGTGCGCATACACCTCTTCAAGCGCAGATCCATCGTCTTTTTTGACCGCATCAAGCATATCTTCGAACATCACGTTGAGCGAGATGAAAATTCTCCGCAGAATGGGTTCAAATTCCTCTTCTTTTAAGCCAGATATTTCCCTAATTGTGGATTGTGTTTTTGTCTGATGGATAATTTCCATACCAATAAAATCATCAACAACAGATTTGATAAATTCCGCTGTCTTCACTGGCTTGATTTGCAGTGGATCGACGATCGTTTGCCGCGGGGCATGCACAATAATCTCTTCAACACCGCGGCGATACGCCGCAGTCAAGTAATACCATGCAAGTGACGTATTGTACGAACTGATATTGATTATTTCCTGCGAAGGCCCTTCTTTGCATCCTTCTTTCTTTACCGTCAAGATATTTTTGTTCTCGCTGACAACCAGCTCTGTTCCTTTTGTAATTCCCTGTTCTTTTACCCATCTGCTGGGAAGCGAGATCATTAAGGTGCTTGGGCCAATTCGCGCGACTTTTCGAAGCATGATTCTGTACTGTTGTTCGAATATATAAACTTTTTTATTTATTATAATATATTAATCTATTATTATAATATAATAACAATTTATAAATCGTTTTTCCGCTTTTGCCAGTATATATCCGAGATAGCCACAACCGCTCCGGAATAACCGGAAAAAAAGGAGGTGATGATTGTGGAACACTCACTAAAAAAGGAACTTCTCATCTTATCGCATATGAGAACAAACGCGCGACTGAAGCTGACAAAAATCAGCAGATTGACCGGCATACCTGTGTCGACGATTTTTGACCGCGTTAAAGCAGGATCTCCGTTTGTGATTAAGCACACAACTTTGATTGATTTTCAACGACTTGGGTTTACGACACGGGCAACGATTATTTTACGAACGGTGAAGGAAGACCGGGAAGCACTGCACGAATATATCATGCACCACAACTATGTCAATAATGCCTACCGCATCAACAACGGCTATGACTTTCTCATTGAAGGCGTTTTCCGCCACTTGAAGGAGCTGGAAGACTTTATTGAGCATATGGAAGACACCTTTATGATCAAGGCAAAACAGATTTACTACATAATCGACGACCTGAAGCGAGAAACGTTTTTGAATAATCCCGAGCATCTTCGTTTAATTCTTCCGCAAGATGAATGGAAGGGAAAAACTGACGACGCTCTTTCTGCGCGCATAAAAATACCAGAGGAAGAGTAGCCTCTTTTTTTCTTTTTTTATTCTTGTTTATTTTCTCATTTTTTCTTATCCTTTTTACTACCATAATTTATATAAAGAGGTACATCTATAGTGTTGTTATCTAAAGGGAGGTGGTTTTGGATGAGTATGTGTAAAAAATGCTGTAAGATAGGAGGAATGTCTTTCCTGATTGCCGCGTTGGTGTTCTTGCTTGTTGATCTCGGCAAATGGGATTTTTGGAACATTCAAGGATGGACAGTTTTGTTTTTCCTGATTGGGTTATGCCACATTGGAAAATCGAGCTGTAAAGAGTGTAAATAATTATTTCTTTTTTTATTTTTTTAATTATTGATCGGTACTCATTTTTTGATCTTCAGCAGGAATTTGGGATATTTTCTTAAAAGTCACCACACTGAGCATCTTGCCTTGTTTTATCCTCTGCAAAATAATCTCCAACTGCAATGCGAGCACGATCCCATAACGCAAGAACGTTAGGCTTGTAATCTTGAAGCTTATATCTTCGTGTCGTTGAAAATTGCAATAAACAAAATAGCGTTCTCGATTTTACAGAAGTATCATTATTCGAAAATCTATATGATGCGTCTCCTGTTGTGATGCTTCCATTGATACCTACGGCGAACAACTCGAATTTACCTTCTGCATCATTATAGTAATCAACAATTTTGCCGATATCTTGGATATATTGAATATGCGCTGTTAATCTTCTTGCGAGATCTTTAAAGAAACCGTCTATCTCTTCAAATTTTATAGGTCGAGGAAACTCGATTGTTGCTCGTTTGATCACTTCATCCAGCGTCATGGTACTCTTCGTATTGCAAGCATATCATTTCCTTTGATGAATTTGCACGCGTATCTTCCTGGAGGCACATCGGCAATACAATATAACTTTGAACCAATTTTTTTGTCGATTGTAACCTTTTCTCGATCGACAATCATTTGTATTCCTGAATCGACGCATAAATCTCCCAAGAATTGTCCTTGCAATCTCGAGGTATCAGTTACAAAGCCATTTACTCCAACAAATTCTAGAGGAGTGTTAAAAGTGAGATATAATCTTTGAAGAGTTTTTGTAACGGGATAAACTCCATCACCTATGCCATTTCTAAAAGCGACATATTCTTGCTATTGTAGTGCATAGGGCGGCGTATTTTTTATGGGCCTTACTTTTCTCAATCTTGATTTTCTATCAACGTTTACTACCTCTTTTTTTAAGTGCTTGGCTTGATCGGGCGTTAGTGTTTTTAGCCTGTCAAATTCTTTTAGGAGTCTATCAATAATTTTTGCATGTGCTCGTGTTTCTTGTTGAAAGTTCTGTTTCATTGCCTCTTCAAGGGGGCGATCTATTTCTTGACATAATCCGCCATAATCAAAATCGCTTAAATAACACGGATCGATCACTAACAATTTTCCTGATTCTATCTCCACTTTTCCTTCTAACGTCCATTTCATCGTTTAGAAAAGACTTGCATCTCTTTTTATATATTTCCACATATTTTCGTGTCTAAAAAAGAGTTATTACAAGAGCTTATTTGTACATTGGAACGACAACTGATGCCGCACCTTTATTTCCTTTTTGATCGAAAAAAACAATGGTTTCTATGTGTGTATCTGACGTGCTTTGTGTGTTAGCACTCAAGAAACGAGAGTAGCTCATTGTATAACTTCCTGTTGGCGGAATAGAAACAAAGTTTGTACATCCTCCACCGCCAGCGCTGCCCCCGCATGAGAGGCTCATGCTGCTTGGACAGATTTTATACCCAGTCATTAAATCATCTGGATCTGTTGCGCTTATTGAAAAGAGAACGTTGCCAGTTCGCTTTATGCTTGCAGGAGAAGCAGTGACAGAAACCCTTGGCTGTTTTCCTTGTAATGAAATACAGTTTCTGCACACTTCAGGATCACATATTGTATTTGCAGAACATCCTGTATTTTTATCACATGTTTCCCACGTTGGCTGAATAATACCATCACCGCAATATTCTACCTTACAGCCCAACGAACATCCGTCATTTGATCGCGTGTTGCAATCTTCACATTCTTCTGGAGCACTGAATAGGGCATCACCACAAACAGGATGGGGTTGAACAATAGGCACTTTTCTTACGAGATTTCCCGTGCTATCTTCTGATCCTGGAGAAACAAGATACGCAGCAACCACGACTACGACAACTACTAAAAAGAATTTCGTTTGCCTAAAACCCTCTTTTCCCATATAGCTTAATTTCTTTTGCACATATATATAACTCTTTCTGTTGTCCTGAAGTTTTGCACTTTTGTTTATAAATAC
>JBBSXE010000039.1:0-2830 GCA_038045925.1 Nanobdellota archaeon | reverse complement strand
AACAAAATCTTTTTAAACCCTCTTTTGCTCATCCAATCGCATGCAACCACTAAAAGACTTAGTCCGTATTGCCTATACTGATATTGACGGCAGAAAAGCTGTACTCTATGGTTTAGCAAGAATTTATGGCGTCGGAGAAAACTTTGCAAACGCCGTGTGCATTGTTAATAAGCTGGATAAAAACAAAAAAATAGGCGCCCTCGACGAAAAAGAAATCAAGGCGATTGAGGCAACGATTGAAAATCCGGAAAAAATTCCAAAGTGGATGTGGAATAGAAAAAAAGAGATCAGCACGGGAAAAGATGAGCATATGGTTGGTCCGCAGCTCAAGCTCAGGCATGAATTTGATATTCGTCGATTAAAGAAGATTAAAAGTTATCGTGGCATTCGTCACGCGATGGGCTTGCCAGTCAGAGGACAAAAAACACGGTCGCACTTCAGAGAAGGAAGATCAGTTGGTGTCGTGAAGAAAGCGCAAAAAGTTCAGATGGCTGCGAAAGGATCAGATAAAGGTTCTAGAGATAAGAAAAAATAATACGGAAACAATAAACAATGGGAGATCCAAGAAAATCGAAAAAAAAGTACGAAACGCCCAATCACCCATGGGAACGCGCGCGTATCGAGGAAGAGAAAGGCATTGTAAAGACTTTTGGATTCAGAAGGAAAAAAGAAATCTGGAAGATGCAGTCGCAATTGCGAAAAATTAAGCAGCAGGCGAAAGATCTCATTCGACGAACAGATGAAAATGCAAAAAAGCAGCAGGAAGTATTAATGAACAGATTGGTGAAGATGGGCTTGTTTGAAAAGCCCGTTGAGCTGGAAAAAATTCTCGATTTACCCTCAGAAGCGATATTCAAAAGAAGGTTGCAGACAATTGTCTATGAAAAAGGATTCGCGCATTCGCCAAAACAAGCGAGGCAATTTATTACTCACGGCCACATTACGATCAACAGTAAGGTAGTCAACGTTCCTTCCTACATAGTAAAAAAAGAAGAAGAGGAAAAAATCAGTTTCAAAGAATCCTCGCCATTACAAAGCCCTGATCATCCAGAAAGAAAGTCAAAGGAAGACAAAAAAGAAATAACAAAAGCGCCAGAACAACCGCAAAATCCGGCAGAAGTCGTAGCTCCTCAGAGGAATGAACAACTATGATCAAAGAAGAAGTATTGCGATGGGGCATTGCGCATATTTATTCGAGTTACAATAACACGATTATTCACATCACAGATATTACCGGTTCAGAAACCATTGCAAAAGCATCAGGAGGCATGGTCGTCAAAGCACACCGCTTAGAATCATCACCAACCGCCGCCATGAGTGCGGCAAGGCTTGCTGCTGAAGGCGCGATGGAGAAAGGTATCAATGCAATTCACGTGCGTATCCGCGCTCCCGGAGGCCATGATGGCCCGAATAATCCAGGACCTGGCGCTCAAGCTGCAGTGCGCGCATTATCGCGTTCAGGGTTGCGTGTCGGCGTTATTGAAGACGTCACTGGAACACCAACAGATTCATGTAGAAAGAGCGGCGGTAAAAGAGGGAGGAGAGTATAATGGAGTTGAAAGTGCTCAAAAAAGAGAAAAATAATCTTGTCTTTACACTGGACAAAACAAATCATGTCGTGGTGAATACGCTCCGTCGCTACGCGATGAATTATGTTCCTGTCCTCGCGATTGAAGAAGCGGAAATAACAGAGAATAGTTCCGCATTGTTTGATGAAGTTGTCGCGCATCGCCTCGGCCTTATTCCAATAGTGACAGATTCAAAGTCCTACAATATGATCGCAGATTGCAAATGCAAGGGAAAAGGATGCGCGCAATGTCAGCTGCATCTGTCACTGAAGGCAAAAGGTCCCTGCACCGTCTACTCATCTGATATTGTCAGTCAAGATCCAAAAGCGAAGCCAGTCATTGAAAAAATTCCCATCGTAAAATTAATGAAAGATCAGGAAATAAAAATGACTATGATTGCGGTTCTCGGTCAGGGAAAAGATCACTCGAAATTCAGCCCATGCCTCTTCTACTACCTTGGATATCCTGAGCTTAAAGCAGGAAAAGACGCGAATGTAAAAGAATGTGTTGCGAATAGTAAAGGCGTTCTCGCCCAGAAAGGAAATGGTCTTGAAATCAAAGATGTTACAACTTGGACTGAAGCGCTTGGAGAAACATGCGAAAAAAACGGCGTTGAAATTGAGCACAGTGATGAAAAATTCATCTGCACGCTGGAATCCTGGGGTCAATTAGACTGCAAAGAAATTCTAACAGAAGCGGTAAAAATCTTTGATGACAAATTGGAAGAGTTTGGCAAACTGGTAAAAAAGCTGAAATAAAAGAATCTTTAAATTACTGTAAATATTCATATTTTAAAATCATCTTTGTCGTTCTTACATGATGCCATGCTAAAAAAGATATGACTGCGCCAGCGAGCCCTACGAAAAAAGATACCAGCATGAGATTTATTATTGAAGAGATCATATGCAATGTTACATTGAAAGACAATAAAAATCCTGTAGTCAGGGGGATAGTGGCTGCTGAAATGGCGGTTGCGGCAACGATATCGAGTTGTATACGTTTCATCTCTAGCTTGAAGATCAAAAATATTAGCTCAAATAATATGCCTGCGATTAAGAAGGTTATAACTTTGCTTATTCCTGTATGCCCGATATCATTTATAGAGTAAGTAAAAATTGCCCCTATAACATAAAATAACGTTGCTGAACCGGCTTTTCTCACGAGATGAACAGTAAATGACATGAGTGTTGTGGGGTATTTATCAGTCTAAATTTTCTCAAGATCTGAAAGATCAAAAGCAAAAAAGCCTTCTTTTCTTAGTT
>JBBSXE010000038.1:0-1800 GCA_038045925.1 Nanobdellota archaeon | reverse complement strand
GTGGCGGGCAAACAAGCCAGATTTACATTGCGTCGCTTGATCCAATGAACGTGGTCCCTAATAAAAATGGCTTTTTGTTTGTGGATGATGGCGCGACAGTAACGCTCCGCGCGACAATTCAGTCAGGCAAAGATCAAACAGCAACGTGGCAATTCTTTAACAATGGATATCCAACAGGTCAAGGCGCGACAAAACAGCAGAGCGGCACGATTCAACTCAAACAAGGAATGAACTTTGTAGACATCACCGAGCAATATTTTTACAAAGATGACACACTCTGGAATACGGGTTCGTTCATCACGGTGCTCATCGTCGATAATGGCCAGGGAAACTCGTATTATCGCGGGCAAAGCATCTATGTGCATTCTCTCAGTCAGTCTCAAGTCAGTCAGCCTGCAACAGAGCCTATAAAATATCCAGCGCCATCACCATTTAGGGAAATCAAAAATCGTTGCATGACCGAAAACGATCTTGGATTAGAAATCTGGTATTATGGCAATGATGAAGGCAAAGTAAAAGTGGCGTTTAATGCAAACTACTTCAAACAGCAAATGCGGAGTTGGCCATATAAAGGAAAAGGCCAAGAACAGGATTTTTTGAAATCAACAGGAGCGCCCATGCGTTTGTCGAATGAAAACGTTAAAGAGACAGGATGCCGAGTCAATGGAGATATTATTCTTCCAGGAACAAGGTTTATCAGCGATCAAGGAGGAAAGGAAGTTCCTTCGTATTGTGATTCCTTAACACGCCAGGTGCTGCCGCAGAAAAAAATAGGAGATCAAGCGGAGAACAACTTTGAATGTCAGACAGGAATTCAAGGATACAGTGATGAAGCGGGTCGTGGTATCTGCAAGGAAGAAGCAGTCGGCTTGTTAAAGAAGATCCTCAAATTCTTCGGTCTCTTTTAACAACATCATTTCTTTTTTTATTTCACGGTTTAAACTTAAAAAACAGTGAATCGTTCTTTTTTCTACGAATTTAGAGCAAAATTTACTTTATAAATAGTTTTAAATACTTTTCTATCTCTTTTTAAAGAAGCATATTTCAAACAGGGGGTTTTAAGATGGCAAAAAAATCAAAAATAGAAATTAAAATTGTGAACATTGTTGTTTCAGCGTCATTAGAAAAGGATATTCCCCTTGTGCGGCTTGCGGAAGCGCTGCCCAACACAGAATACAATCCTGAGCAGTTTCCTGGATTGGTCATGCGCATCAAAGAGCCAAAAACTTCAGCGCTCATTTTCAGTTCTGGAAAAATTGTCTGCACTGGCGCAAGATCAATGGCGAAAGTAAAGGAATCAATTCAAAAAATTATTCAAAATATAGAAAAAATAAGGATCAAGATCACCGCAAACCCAAAAGTCCAAGTGCAGAATATGGTCGGCAGCGGGAGCATCGGCATGGATCTTAACCTCAATGCATTAGCGATGGAATTGGAGAACACAGAATACGAGCCAGAGCAATTTCCAGGTCTTGTCTACAAGCTCGCGGGAACGAGAGCGACATTCCTTTTGTTCAGCAACGGAAAAATTGTCTGCACAGGAACGCGATCAGAAGGAAAATTACGCGAGGCAGTGCATCTTCTTGTAAAAAATCTTGTGAAATTGAAGAAGAAGTAAATAGCAAAATCTGTAGTTACTTTTAATTGGCACAATACAGGAGGCTTTGGAAATGTTTTGGGACAAACATATTTTTACGCAGAAATTTATGCGTTATTTGTGTCGTTAACTATAATAAAAATATCATTTCTTTTTCTATCTCTTTTTAAAGCAGCATATTTCAAACAGGTTGTTTTTCATCA
>JBBSXE010000037.1:0-1963 GCA_038045925.1 Nanobdellota archaeon | reverse complement strand
CTCTTGCTGTAAGAGAGAAGCGCACGCCTGAAGAAAAAGAGAGCCTTTTCCTGAAGGAAGAATTGCTCCTGCTGCAAGACGATGTCCCCCACCTTGTCCTCCTGTCTTTTCCAATGCTTGCAAGATGATTTTTCGGAGGTCAAGAGGAGATTCCTTAAAACCGCAAATACGGGAGCTCACTTTAATCTCGTCGCTTAACATGGTCGCTGATCCGATAAGGACAGTTCCTTCGACATAAAGATGGCTTTTAGAAAGAAGAGAAACAAGAGTGCCAATCAGACCATCGCGAATGGCGTTTTCTGCCTGGATAAAAACATAAGACTCGGTTTCCTGGACTGCAGGAGTCCCCCGGAATTTATAAAACCATATAAGGCATTCCATAATTTCATGATGATAGTGATGCAAGAGTAATGTTGCTTTTTCAAGGCATTTTTTGTCGCCTAAGCAAACGCCAAGTCCAAGAGAAGGATGTCCCATTTTTCCGCAGGCATTGAGGAGCGTGGAAAATTCAATCGCGTCGTAGGTTGGTGAGTCGCGCGGTTCTCGAGGAAGAAGATACAGCGGTCCAAAAAGCGTAGAAAGAGAAAGTGACGGAGATTGATACACAAGAAGAGCGGAGGAAAGTTTTTCAATATCTTGTTCTGCAAGATCAGAGAGCCATTTATAACGTTCTCCTTCGCGAGGTTGAATGCCGATTGTTTTCAAAAATTGAAGAGCGCCTTTTTCGCTTCCAGAGACAGACGGAATATACGGGCTCGTGGTGTATGTGAGAAATTTATGCAGCGGCTTTGTATGAATCCCAAACAGTCGCAAGCCGTAGTGAAGAGAGAGTCGCCGAGACAGCAACGCGTCTTTCAAAATAGTTTCATTCAGACCGCGAAATCCAAAATGCTCCTGCATGTCGCCTAACGCGCCAATAACAGCAAGATACGCGAGAGAAATATGCGAAGGATGCAAAGCTTTTGCAAAGAGATATGCAATGCCTGCTGCAGAGATGCTCTTCGTTCCATCAATCTGTAAAAGATGAGGATTAAGATGGATGATCTGGGCAGGCAATACTGCGGAGCTCGGATAATGATGATCAAGAACAAACAATGTTTTTCCAGCAAGATGTTGTGCCAGCAGTGAAAGAGAGCTTGCGCCCATGTCAAGAAAAAAATAAACAGTGTACGACTCGCGTTCGAGTGTGGTAAGGAAGTCGGGAGTAAGCTGCTTGATAAATGTCGTCACGCTTGGTTGATTGCTGCTCCGAAGCGCGACAACAAGAATAGCCGCGGCAGTGATGCCATCAGTGTCTTTATTGGAGATAATACGAACAGGTTGTGTAGCGGGTTGCGCAGCAAAAAAATGAGCGGCTTCTGCAACGACAGTTTCAAAGTCCATGACGAAAATAAACCCCCTTTGAGATAATAATGATGATAATAAAAAATAGAAAAGAAAGGGGAGAATATAAAGATATTGCTACTCGATTAATGTCTTTGCTTTGCTACGATCATATGCCCAATCGTGGGGAAGCTGACTGTTGCGTTTATAATACGTGACAAGACGTCCAATCTTGCTTTCTGTTAATTGCATACCGCGTTTTGAAGGCATATCATGAATGTGCTGTTCCATATGCTTCATAATCTGAACATCTCGCTTGATAAGGGCGCGAAGATCTTCAGGAATTTTCTTCTGCAGTTTATGTTCTGCGACGATAGCGGTAATTTTCTTTTTCGTAACTGCCCACACATCAGAAATGCCGTAGGTGTCTCGCAAAATCAATCCAATCTGCGCAGTTGTTTTTCCGGCTTTTGCGAATTTCACGATCAGCTGTTCCACAACGTGAGGCTCATGAGTAACCCATGTTGGCTTGACGCGCTTTACTGGTCGCTTGCTGCCGCTTTTTCCTTTCCTGCGAGAATAGTGTCGTGCCATAACCTATAAGCCAGAAAAACGATTTATAAAGATTTGGGTGAACCTG
>JBBSXE010000036.1:0-13471 GCA_038045925.1 Nanobdellota archaeon | reverse complement strand
ATCCACTGTATCCTCTTCCTACACCTTCTTTAAAGTTTTTCCTCTGGGCCATGATACTCTTACCTCAAAAGGCATAAACAAAAGATCTAGCTTTTCCCATGTAAAATCTAAATCAATAGAACTATTTAAAGGTTGTCTTCAGGTCGTTGAGGCTTTCCCGGCAAGGATTCATCGTCAGATCCAACTCGATTCAGCCGTACATACAAAAAGATAATAACTGCCAAAAGAAGAATAATAATAAAAGGAGATGCTGCTCCATAGGTTGTGCTAAACACAGAATATCCCGTAATGCTCGGATTGTTATAAGAAATAAGAATGATAAAACCAGTGAGAATAGCGAGCGCGATCGTCAAATAATCAGTCAGACGCGACATTAAACTTTTTCGTTTTCCCTTCACAACCCGTACCCGAACCATCCTTTTCTGAAGAGGTTAAGATATATAAACCTTGCGAAATCAAAGAAAGAGGATCGAAAGATAGATTTATAAAGCAAAATCAAGAAAATCAAGAGAACAATGCCAATCGGAGAACTCAAGAGTAAATTTGTAAAAGTGCGCTGTCAGAAGTGCAAAAACGAGCAAGTCATCTTCGGCAAGCCGGCGACAATAGTGGAATGCCTAGTCTGTAGTAAAGTCCTCGCTGAGCCAACAGGCGGAAAAGGAAAGATTCGTGCGAGAATTTTAGAGGTTCTTGGATAAATGTTATATAAAAAGAAAGGATTTCCTGAAGAAGGGGAAATTGTTTTGTGCACAGTAAAGAAAATTCTTCCAACAACAGTCTTTGTCACCGTCGATGAATACGAAAATAAAGAAGGAATTATTCACATTTCTGAAATTGCCCCTGGTCGTATTCGTACCATTCGCGATTATATCAGTGAAGGAAAAAGAATTATCTGTAAAATTCTTCGAGTCAATAATGAGCGGGCAAGCATAGATCTCTCGCTGAGAAGGGCAACAAAGTCTGCATTAATCGCGAAAAATCAAGAGTTAAAAAAAGAGCAGATGGCGGAAAAAGTGTTTGAAGTCTTCGCGCAGCAGATGAAAAAACCAGTCGCTGAACTGTTTAAAGAGTATGGTGAAAAGATGGTCGCTGAATATGGCGCTTTGCATCTCTGTTTTGAAATAGCGTTGGTCGAAGGCGAACCTGTGTTCTCAAAGCTCGGAGTTGACAAAACAACTGCAAAAAAATTAGCAGAGCTTATCGCAACAAGAATGAAGCCTCCGGAAGTAAGAATGTCACAAATGATTGCATTAAAATGTAAAGGAAGCGATGGCGTTGACGTCATTAAGAACGCGATAGAAAAAACGCTTGCGCTCGCAAAATCAAAAAAGTATGCCGTCTTAGTGCTCTATTGTGGAGCGCCAAGATATGATGTATCAGTAAAAGCAGTCGACTACAAAACAGCGGAACGAGAGTTAACAGAGATAACCACAGCGATGATTGAAACAATGAAAAAGAATGGTGGTGAAGGAGACCTAATCAAAAAATGAAGGTGGAAATTCTTCGCTGCCGCTCGTGTAAAGAATATTCCTTAAAGAAAAAATGCGAGCATTGCGATAATGCGTGTGTTTCTCCAAAGCCGGCAAAGTTCAGTATTGAGGATAAATGGGGGAAATATCGAAGAATCTACAAACTCCAGCAGAGAGCGGAATAAAAATGTTTATAAGCTCAGAAAAGAAAAAGAGTCTATGACCTGGGAAATTAAGAAGATAAAAAATGCGAAAGTAAAAAATCCAATCGTTATAGAGGGGCTTCCGGGAATTGGAAATGTCGGAAAAATAGCCGCGGATTTTCTCATTGACGCGTTAAAGGCGAAAAAAATATACGAAGTAGTCTCAAACGATTTTCCGCATTGCGTGTTTGTGAATGAAAATAATCTGGTCGAACTTCCATCAATTGAAATTTACCACAAGGAGCTCGGCAATAGGTCTTTGCTTATTTTAGCCGGCGATGTGCAGCCATTGACAGAAGTATCATGTTACGAATTTTGTAATTCGCTGCTCGACACATTTCAAAAGGAAAATGTTCAGGAGATTATTACATTGGGAGGCATTGCGTTGCAAAAAATCCCGGTAAAGCCAAGAGTTCACTGCACCGGCAATTCAAAAAAAATAGTGCAGAAATATCTCGGCAGCGACAACGATCAAAAAGCGGCGTATGGTTTTGTAGGCCCAATTATAGGGGTTTCAGGAGTGCTTCCAGGGCTTGCGGGAAAAAGAAACATTCCTTCGGCAGCGTTGCTTGCGGAAACATTTGGCCATCCAAACTATATTGGTGTAAGGGGCGCAAAAGAATTGCTTCGCGTTCTGAATAAAGAGCTTAATCTCAAATTGCGCGTCGACGACCTCAATGAAGAGATGGAATCATTTGAAAAAGAATTCATGAATATTAAAAAGATCAAGAAAGCGTTGGCAATGTCAACAAGAACAGATCAGTCAAATAAGTTTGCGACCGATTATATTGGATAAGAAGAAATTATTGATTAAAAACAATGCTGAATCCACTACCGAAATTCGTTTGCTGCAGTGAGTAGCGATTCGTTGACGTTTGCTGTGCGGTGTTTTTCGAAGCGGTGTTTTTCGTTGTTTGTGTATTTGCGTAGCTTGCTCCCGTATTGATGTTGTCAGCAAGGCTGCGTTGATTAAATCCAAGATTGGTAGCATAATTATTTTGTGTGCCGAAATTGCGGTTGTATTTTAGTTGTTCGCCGCCGTAAATCCATTCTTTGATGCGAAAATCATTCCGCTTTCCACGGAAATTGCCTTCGAGTTCATGATAAGAGGTTAATTGCGTTCCATCGCCAACACTGTAACTGGAACTTCCCCCATCAAAATTGCCGCCGTTTTGGGATTGCTGCCCGAATTCTGTAAGATCTTGAAGGTTACGATTGGAAACAAAGCCAGATTGAATATTCTGTGATGAAAATCGATCGAGAAGTTCTGTTGCGCTCGTTGAAGAGCCAAATTGATTTTGATTTTGATTGACATTTTGGCTATTGCGTTGATTCTGTTGTGCATAACTGCCAGAATAAACAGGAAAAGAAAAGTATTCGCCATTGCCGCTTTTTTGGGAAGTAGAAGGCTGACCATACATTTGTGTATAAAAACTTGCTTCAGCAAAAACGCCGCTAAGGAAAGTAAAAAGAACAATCAAAAATCCAAAGTTCCTGTATCGGTTGAGACGCGTGTGCATTTTAGTTACTACTAAAGAATAATAACTTATATATAAAGCTTGCGGTTTCGAGAAGTATGCGAAAAAGAAGTAAAATAATAAGAGGGAAAAAGAAATTAATCAAAACTCAACCAAAGATGTTTGTGTTCGTTGCTGTGTGGGTAGAGCTTGCTGAGAAGACATATTATTGTTCAAAAGAAGTTTGCCATAAACACCATCATAGCCTGGTTGAATAGGAACATCCCCTGTGCGATTCTGCAGAATAAGTGTTGCGAGCTTTTCATCAACAGTTTCTCGTAACATATCGATCGGAGCATCAAGCAACACTGCATATTCTGTTCCAAAACGTCCGATAAGCTTGTGATATATCTCAGTAATCTTTTTTGAATGAAGTAATTTGATATTGCAAGTTGCGGAAATCAATTCGTGCAAGGGAATTAAAGAGTGAAATGGTTTCCCATGAGCCGGCTTGAATCCGAGAGGTCGGTCTGCGAGTTCTTCAATACGATATTCAACGCCAATAGTCATTTCTTGTTTGCATTTCGGACATAGTTTATTAACTTTGCGTGATTCTGCGGGCGTCATCGTGATACCGCAGAGGCGGTGTCCATCATAATGATATTTTCCGTATTCAGGCGGCGTTTCGATTGTTCCCTTGAGCCCATCGCCAGTGCGAATCGTATGTAAAATATGTTTGTAAGTAATTTCTTTAATATCAAAAATAGTTGCTTCCCGTCCTAAACGCCAAGGATGTGAGCTATGAGGATCAGAAAAACTCACAAGATTGTATTTATCTAATTTTGACAATCGCCAATTCATTGCGGGAGTCGATGACATGCCTGTTTCGATCGCGTGAATGTATTTTGCTCTGTCCTGAAAGCATTCCTCGACAGAATCAAATCCAGATTTCGAGCCGAAAATAGCCATCCACGATGTCCACGCATGGGCAGGGATCAATTCAATATCAGTGCTTATGCTTCGCAACATATCGATAAACTCGATACTCGACATGCCAAAAATAGGCCGTCCATCATAATCAATCCTTCCCCTTTTCAAAAGAGCGTCAGTAAACTGTTTCACCACATCTCCATTCGGGAATAACACAACATGATGAATCCGTCTCCCTTTGCCGCCTTGCGTATATGCGAGACTAATTTCTGTCTGCCAAATAAAAGGAAACTTGGTTTTGCTCCAGAGAATGCCATTGTCATCTTCAGTAAGCTTTGAAGTAATTTCTTGATTCCAAAGCGGATGTTGCGCGTCTCCAGTGCCTAAAATGTGTAATCCTTTAATCCGCGCGTTTCGTTCTAAATCGTCTAACGTAGTTGTTTTGCTGCACGCCTGCGCATATCGCCCATGAATGTGAAAATCGCCAATAAACTGCATAAATCGAGAAAGAAAAAACAGTTTATAAAGATAGCAGAATAAGAAACTGTCGCATAATCGGGACTTTTAGATTTAAATGAGAAATCTGTCGCTTTGAGGGACTCACGAAAAGCTTAAATAGGAGTGTTACCTAAATAAGATAACGAACGTTACCTAAATAAGATAACAAGAAAATGAAAATAAAAGAGATTAAAATAAAACTTCCAACAGAAAAAGAAAGTGTTGCAAGATTCTTCGAAAATTGTGAAAGGAGAAAAAAGTTTATTTCGTCAGAAAAAGAAAATTACAAAAAACATTTGCAGAAGGCAAAACACGACTTACTAAGAGCTGTAAAAGAGTATGAAGATGAATGCTGGGATTGGACAGTCATTAAAGCATATTACGCGCTGCATCATGCGGCAAATGCACTGTTGCTAAAGAAAAAAGGAATATTTTGTAAAGATCATTCTTGTCTTATCATAGCGTTGAAGCAATATGATCTCATTGAAGAAAAAGTATTTAAAGAAGTATCAAAAATTCATGAATCGTTGGCAGATATTCTCGGTCTCGATCTTACCTTTCAATTAAGAAAGTTGGGGCAGTATGATGTGAATGAATGGGAGAATATAACAAAAGAAGACGCTTCGTTGATAATTGATATCGCAAAAAAGATAGTATCGGTTGCAGAAAATGAATAAGATTTTAACAAATTCCCAAATAAAAATAATTGAAGGAATCTTGAGTAATCCTGGAATTAACCTCAGAAGCCTAATTGAAAAAACAAAGCTCTCTCCAAATTATGTGTCTAGTTATGTGAAAGGCTTGGTAAAAAGAGTCATAGTAAAAGAAGAAATACTTGAAAAAAAGAGAGTATATTTAAGAAGATTTTTTATCAATAGAAAGTCGAGATTGGCAAAAAGCATGGTGATGCTGGTGAAGGAAGAAAAAAAAGAATTATTTTACGATCAACATCCAAAGCTAAGACCTATTTTTGAGCAGCTGAGCGAGTTAAAAGGAATAGAGTTTATTCTTGTGTATGGCAGCTATGCAAGATTTGCGGCAGAAAAAGAAAGTGATATAGATGTGCTCATCGTCGGAAAAATAGAAAATAAAACCAGAATACGAGAAATTCTCGTCAGTTTAGATATGGAGCCGAGCATAAAAGTAGAATCGTTGAAGGATTTTAATGTCAAAAGAAAAGATCCTATCCATCAGCAGATGCTAAAAGAGCATATTCTGATAACTGATTCTGGAAAATTCATTGATCTTGTAATAAAAAAAGAGTAAGGTTAAGCGGCGTTCTGCACGACAAGCTGTTTGATGACGCCGCTACGATACATGTAATCCATCGTGACAATAACAAGTCCCTGAAAGGTAATGTCTTGAAGATTTGTCGTGTCAATCGTGCAGCTGATGTCTTTTTCTCCATTGACAAGGCGCACAACGCCGGTATGCGTATTGCCGAGTTGGCTGCATTGGATTTGGAAAGCGTTTTCCGGAGATGTTAAGGTAATCTTCACTTTATCTCGTTTGTCTTCTTGTCCTGCGCAGAGATTGGTAAATGATCCTGGCTCATAGATCGCGCCAATACCGGAGTTTTTCACTTTAAAATTAAACTTGATCTTGTTTTTTCCGACAGTGTCTTCATGGGCTTGAACAACTTGAAATGGTCCTCCAGAATTTTCGATGGGAAGATTGGGAACTTTCACGTCGCAAACATCATCAAGGTCTTTACGCAGCACATCTTTTTTTAGGCAGATATTGGCGAGCGCTTGTGTCTGATAGGTATAACAGATATCAGCGCGAAGCGTTGTGGTGAAATCCGCGGGAATATCGATCGTATATTGTGCTTTGCCAAACTCGACTTGTTCTGTCGCTCCAGGCAGATTGCCGCCAGTGACTTGTTTTTGTGCGCCAGCAATAGGAAGCGTATTGGTAACAGTCAACGATTGTAATCCAAAAGCCTGTTTTTGAACCCCGCTCAAAGAAGCGATCAGTTGCCCGGTAGGAACAGTAAACTCTCCTTCATTGCGAAGCAACAGTGTCAAAAAGAATTCCTGTTGATTATTGTCAAGAACAACTTGCGGTGGTTCATCTGACGCAAATGCGACGTCAATCCCCTTAACGCCGCCGATAAACGAATCTCCTGGTTGTGTTGTGTTCGGATCGCCATTGTTTTGGCACGAGCTGAGAAAGAATACGGCAAGAATAACAGCGATAATACCTCTTTTCATGTTCTTTTTAAGGCGTTTGCTTCTATTTAAATCTAACTCTCAAAAAAACAGATGAAGAAAAATCAAAAAACATCAGTTTGTGGGAATTACAATAACGATTACAAGGATTCTTCTGCTTTCAGGAATGACATAAAGATTAAAGCCTATTTCTTTGATGGTACAGAAGAGTACATCTGTTGTTAATAACGATAAAATAATGCCAAAAAGCCGGTGGCCAAAAGATTTATATAGGAAATCTAAATTCACATATGTGAAATAATATTTCACAGATGAAACTGCTCACCACGACAGAAGGCAAAGTGCTCTTGCTCCTATGCAAGGATTTTACGACTGATTATAATGCAAATAGCCTTGCCAACAGATTGGGAATAACTCGTCGAGGAGCCATAAATGTAGTAAAGGCACTGAAAAGAGAGGAACTGGTAGTGGGCAAACGATATGGAAAAGCTGTTTTTTATAAGGCAGATCTTACGTCACACTATGTGAAAGAAATAGTGAAAACGCTTTTGATGACGGAAACAAAACAGCATATGCAGCGATGGATACATCAATTCGAAAAACTACTGGCAGTGGCAGATGCAGTTATTATCTTTGGTTCCGCAGTGCAAAATTATAGCAAAGCGCGAGACATAGATCTTCTTGTTGTGTTTAAGGGAAAAAATCTGAATGCTGCGCGACGTATTATTGAACAAGAAAATAGATCATCTGCAAAACCCATTCATGTCGTGTGGCAGTCACCGCAAGATTTCATAAGCAACATAAAAAAGCTGGATCCTGTGCTCATCAATGCGCTCAAATTTGGTTATGTGTTGTGTGGTTATAATCTCATTGTGCAAATAATCTTGCAGACGCAACTAAAGTATGGAAGTTTCTCCATTCCTAAACCAGAACCGAGGTAACAATGTCGCAAGCAGAAAAGAAAGTGCAGTGGTGTTTGAAAAAAGCAACGAAAGAGTTGAAGGAGCAAGGTATTCATCGTGGTCTTGTCCAAGTTGAACCAAACAAAAATCAAGTGAAAATGCATCTCGATAAAGCGCAACATAATTTCAACGCCGCTCTATTTTTCGACAAGCATGGATATTCAAATTGGTCTGCAAGTGCATTTTTTTATTGCGCATATCATTGTTGTTTGGCAATCATCAGAAAGCACGGTTATGAGAGTCGGAATCAGGAATGTACATTGGCCGTTATTGAATTCCTAAGAGAAGAAGGAATTATTGAATTCGACCAGTCTTTTATTGATATGCTTTTAATTGCGAAAGCGAATGAAGTTGATGTGAGCATAATTGGAATTCGTGAAGATTTTCAGTATGGCGTCGAGCGAACATTTGCGAATAGAGAGGTGTTTACTCGCTTATCTGAAACTTGCAAAAATATGCTTGAAAAAACAAGATCGGTGGTTTATAGGGAAGAAGCAAAAAAATAATGTAGGGGAATCTGCAAAAAAGTAATGAGGATCATGAGAATTGTTGTGGTTGTGTTGTCTTCAAAGGAATATAAGGCGTGCTGACGCGTTGATAATACAGGTAGTCAAGAGCCACTTGGTATTGAAAATCAAAGCGTTCCTCTAAAAGTGAAGCATACCCAGTGCAGCGAATAGTTGCTTCTTTATTGCGGAAATACACATCAAGTGTCGTTGTTTCAGTTGCGCTCAATTGTGTATCGCTTTTGCACACAAAGTCTGCGCTGCCACTGCCAACAGATGCGAGATCAAAAGAAACAACTTCTAATTGCTGTTGACCGAATTCTTGTTTGACGAGGTGTCGCTGTTCTTTAGTGTTCGTTACAGAAGTGTCTTTAAGAGTAATATCAAGTTGCGCTTTAATGCCGGATCGATCGCTGATCAGGGTTTTTTTGATAGATGAAACAATAACAGGCGCGGCGTCAGCATCAATGCCGAGTCGTCCAGAGCCACTGATTGTTTCGCTTGCGCCGCATCCTCCACCAAATGAAGGTGATTGCAGATCATAAACGCAGAATTGAAAAGGAAAAACCGATTGATATGCGATATTCATGTCAACATAAAATTGTGTTCCAGTTCCAGAGGGAAGATTTGAAAAATAAAAATCTCCATAATGAATGCTGCCGTCAATTAATTGTGTTCCAGCTCCGCGATAGCCCACAACATCTCCAGGTTTGTAAGTGGCTCCAACACGAGTTGCTCCGGAAAGAGAAACTGATTCTTGAGCGATCAAGGGAAATCCGGGGTGTTCAAGTGTTGCTCCAAGCGTAAAAGGAGAAAGAGTAAGATCTTGACTGTTGTAATTCAAAAATTTGAGCCCGATGCTGAAAGGACCGTCAATTTCATTCAGAGGTGGTTTTCCAGGTTCAAACACAACAACAACGCCTCGTCCTCCGATCGTCGGCGTATGTGGTCCTCCTCTGCCAAAATCAGGTTTAAATTTTTCAAAAGCACCGCAGCTGCTGAAAAGAAAGAGGCTGATGATGCCAAAGATAATGAGTGTGTGTTTCATGTAGTAGGTTTTTGTGTGGGAAAAGCTTCAAGATCTCTACTGATTTCAACAAGCGTACGTTTCTGCATGAGCACATCATAAATTGCTCGGACTTGAATAAGCTTCGCGGTTGGCTGATCCGGCGGACGATTAACGGTGTAAAAGCATTGGAATCGCATCGCAGGATCTTGTTGCTCCTCTCCTCCCTTAAGCCGCGCTGCGAGAAGTGTTTGAAGTTTGTTATTGATCTGGTCGATTTTTTCTTGTCGCGCGGAAAATCCAGTGAAGTCACAGGGAAATGCAGGCGTACTTGTAAGTGTAATATCTTCGGGAAGGGCGATTATGATAGAATCCAATCTACTCAGATGTCCAAGAGCGCCAGGATCGCGGAGAAGTTCAACTTGCAATTTTGGTTGCTTGAGCTCAGTAATCGGCTGCACGCCTGTCGAAACAGACAATAAATAAGGTCCACCGCAGCCGCTGATGCATCGCGGACGCACATGGCCGTCTTTCAGCAAATCAGGATCTGAAATGATGTCGCTTAAGCGTTCTGGTTTTGTTGCGTCAGAGACTGTATACATCTTAAGTGAGCCAACTTGTGAAAATTTTATTTTTGCTTCCAAGACAATAATCTTTTTCGTAATCAATTTGTTATCAATGGTAACGCCTTCCGCGATTTGTGTTTTGGAAAGACCTGACAAGCCAATCTCAGAAGTGATATTGGGATTAAGAATAGACGTTCGTACAGCGGTAAGGTTAATAGCTAATCCTTGTTCAAAAAGACAAAGAATAGTGTATGTAACTTTTGCTTGCGCAGGTACTGTAATGGGAGTTGTGAGCTGCTCTTGGCTGTCATCAACATAAATTTTTCCTTCTCTGCCAATGCTGCCGTCAAGCTGCTGTTCGTAGCAGGAAAAAGAAAGAGGGAAAGGTTGATAAGTTTGAGCATCAGCATCATACAATCCGTCAACAACAACATCTGCGCTTAGGCTCACGCGTTCCCCTTCTGCAAAGTAATCATCATCGGGCTTAAAGTATTTGAACGTGATGCCTTTTTTCTCAACTTCTTCGGATTTTTTTGGATTTTTCCAGTCACCGTACGACGCAAAAATCTGTTGTTTGATCCAAGTGACAGGTTGAATGGATCCTATATTGAATTTTTCTTGAAATTCCTGTGAATAAAAATCTCCAAATGAAAAAATATTCATGACGATTGCGAGATTGAAAATAATAAAAACAACAATCCATACAAAGATCCAAGCCAAATTGCCTGTTAAAAGAGCAAAGAGTGCGGTTCCAGCCCAGAGATACGCCATCAACGAAACAGCTGGAAAAATACGAATAGGCCCTATTGAAAAGAATGCGTAAACAAGAGCTAAAAAAATGACCGCTCCAATAGGGTTACGATGAAGACGTGATAGTGCTTTTGCTCTGCCAAGATATTCGCTAAATCCTTCCTTGAAAAAGTCTCTTTTTGAGCCTCCTCCTCCAGAGGATCGTATGTTTATTTTTGGCGTCGGAATGTTAATTTTAAAAGAAGGGGTTTCTCTGCTCTTGGATTCTGCTGCATCAACTCTTTGGTGATATTGAGACTCTGAAAGTTTTCCATCGAAAAAAGAATTCGCCTCATCGATTTTTTTTTCACGAGTAGTTTTTGCCATGTTTCGGAGAAGAAGTATTTCACCCCAAGTACACAGTCAAGTCGATCACATCGAGTTCAGTTTGAGGGAGTAATTTAATCACATTTTGTCCCTCGGTAACATATGGTGTCAAGTCTAGCAGCACGCCAGGATCATAGGTGTCAACATAAAGTGGATAGCCGTTGATGAAAACAGTTGCGACGTTCCGTTCTCGGTTGTCATAAAATTTCAAGTCAAGCCAGAGAGGAACACGGTTATAAGCATCGTCACGTTGCAGGGTGAAAAAGTATCCGGGCACGCGTCCTTGTCCTGCATTCCCTTCAAGGGTTATCTGCTCCAGCACAAATTTTCCTTGGTCAACAAAGAACTCAAGAATATTTCGTCCAGGAATCAAAAAGTTTGATGGAATGTCTTGGCTGATTTCTCCAGCGTCGCAGACAATTTGATATTGATTCAAAACATTGCCATTCAAGCGGATCTGCAGCGTTCCTTGCTCCTGAACAGTAAAGCAGTTCACAAAATAAAAGAGCGTCAAAGAATCAAGATTATCCAATTGTGATTGGGAAAAGACAAAGTCGCGCGCTTCTTGCACATGTTGTTGTCGATCAGATAAAAAGAGGGAAACATCGCGCAGTTGATAGTTATTCTTTCCAAAGACGCCTGCGGAAACAGAAAACGTAATCGTATTTCTCGATTTAAGGAGTTGGGGAGAAATAAAAATAGGCAGCTCTCCGGTGTTCAAGGCTCCGCTGAAAATTTCCTGATCATTAAGCTCAATGGTGATCGTTCCTGTTCCCTGTTGAATCAAAAAAAGCAGTTGTGCTTTCGCGGTTTGTTGAGGATTCTGAACAGTAAAGCGATACGTTTTTGACGCGCCGGTAAAAAAGCTGCTGCGAAGAGTAAGCGATTGAATAATAGGAATTTCCTGTTTTTGCGTATATGAATAAAGATTGACAGAGGCAAACGGCTTCACAAATAAGCTTTGCCCATAGGCATAAAGTTTTCCAGGCGTCGCGCTCAGAAGAACAGTGCCAGGCGCAATGCCATTCGAGGGACCATAACCGCCAGGTCCAGTTCGTGAAGGAAACGAAGTATCTTTCCCCAAGTTGCCGGGATCTTGAATTAGTTTTTCTTTTTCGCTTTCAGGGATTAAAATGACATAGATAATCAAAAAAAGTGCAATCATGCCTACAAGCCAGGCAATATTCGTAGCTCCTTCTTGTCCTCGTTTCATGCGTAACCTCTTTTCCTGCAGAAAAACACGGATTCCAATTATATAAACCTTGCGAGAATGGGAGTATAGTGAAAATCATCAGATAAAAAAGAAAAAGTGTCTGGAAAGGTTGAGAAAAAGCAGATGTATTTAAAAAGAAGAACAAAGAAAGAGGATGTTCTGGTTAGGAAGGGGTAAGAAGGGGGATTGAAGCTTCTTGAGTACATTGACAGCCTTGCGCAATAGAAGCGACGGATAGTAAATGCGTATAGAGTAATAAAAGAATAAAAAAGAGATCGGAAGTTTTTTGAGAGAAGTGTGCAGAAAGAACTGTAAGAAAGACGAAACAAACAACAACATTTCAAATACAGAAAAATACCCAAGTGGCAGGTTCTGAATACCGATAAAAAACAGAAATGATGATCGAAGGAGATTAATAAATAGTATCGTGATGATCTAAATCAGCAAATAAGATAAAATTCTTTTCTTTATTGACAGTAAATGTCAGCACAAAATGTTTGTCAATATGGACTCGTTTCAAATGCTTCATGTTGTACCGCAAATTCTTGTAATGGTCTATAGTTTGTTGATCGCTGGTAATTATTTCCTTAATCTTCTTGTTGATAATCTCTACTTTTTTTCTGTCTTTTTTAGACAATTTCCGAAGAATAAGTTTCATCTCATCGCTAAGATCAAAGTCAAACATATGCAAGCCTCATGAAGTGAGATCGCAAATGTTGTCTAATTCTTGCAAAGTCATCTTCCTCTGACCGTATTTTTTGAGGTGGTTTTTTTCTATCTCGAGAATTTTTTTTAGATACTCGTCGCTCGCTTCTTTTTCGACTACCTCATCGCCAAAGAGGTCAATAAACTTATTGATTGCCTCGGACTTGTCGCGTAAATCAAATTTAGCTTTGATGACATTAAGCACTCTGTTAGCGTATTCGTTCAGGGTAATTCGGGCGTAGACCATGGTGTACCTCCAGATGTATTTAACATGCATTCCACATACACATTTAGTTATAAATCTTTCGCTGAGCGGCCCAGAGTCAATTCGAAGGTAATGTGATCTTCTTCCGTTCAAAACGTTTGAGGAAGTGAAAAACTGAGGCTAAATGCTGTTCCTTTGCAAAAACAGCTAAAGGTGTACCAAGATGCAAATCTGTTTTAGTCAAAAGAACATAATAAAAGAGTGTGTGATCCCTCAAAAGTTATCAGTATTACAAATACCGAAAAGCACCTAAAGACATGTATTCTGAATACTGATAAAAATAAGGAAGAATCAAGATATGAAAATCATCAAAGACAATCGAAAGCATGGAGAAGTTATCATCCTAAGCTAATCACAAAAAATGTAGTATCACCGATATATTTAAATACTAAATCTGTTTAATT
>JBBSXE010000035.1:0-2100 GCA_038045925.1 Nanobdellota archaeon | reverse complement strand
AAATAATTCGGTTCTTTCTTTTTCTGCGTCTGCGTCGCAACGCGTGCTTTTTCAACAAGTCCTTGAATCTTATCTTCGAATTCTTTTGCTTTCTCAAGCAGAGGTTCATAATCGACTTTAAGTCCGAGATACTGATCTAAAGCGCGAATAATTTTTGCTGCCGCGCGTGAGTCTGGCAATGCGCTATGAGTTTCTGCAAACAACGAAGTAACATTCAAATCTTTTTGCAATAAGAGTGCTCCCGTAACGCCCATAATAATGCCTTCTTTTAAAGGTTCGATATTTCCTATCGCCTTAAATTTTTTATGCGTGCTCATATAGAACGTTCGTGATTCTTTTATTGCAGCTTGACTGCCAACGCCTTCAAGACTGATAATCTCTTTTGCCTTGAGATCTTTCGCAATTTCAACAATCGCGTCAGCCAATTGCCACTCAAGACCCTGAACGCTGCTTAATGCATAAATAATCAACAAATTATATTTTTTTGAATAAAAAATGCCGATGGGTTCAATCGCAGTTCCGCCGTGCACCGCAACAACAGGAGGCAATTCTTGGACGCGAATTCTTCCAATTTCTTTCGCATCAGTATGGCGAACAAGAAATTCTGTCGCGATCGTTCCTACCAATCCAAAGCCAGGAAATCCCTCAACAATAATGGGGTTTTTAGGTTTGCTGTCAAGTTTGATCTGCATCTTTTTGTGTCAAAATGTTTCTTTATATAGTTTTCTTATTCTTCTCGAATGACAAATCTTTTAAATTACGGCATGCAATCTGCTCAGTTATCAACTTTGGGTCTGTAGCTCAGTCTGGCTAGAGCACTTGGCTCTTAACCAAGGGGTCGGGGGTTCAAATCCCTCCAGGCCCGTTATTTATTTCTAGGATATAAGAGAATAGTAAAACTGTCAGCGACCAGAAGAGTAGTAATAAATTTGTTGGCTTTTTATAAATTGGTAAAGTGCTCGTGCTGTTTTTAGAGGATCATGAGAAAGTAGTTCAGAAGTGTCGCCGAAATGAGTAGATGTTTTTTTACAGTCTAAAAGATCTGAACCAACATAAATTGTTTTTCCACAATTATTAATAGTTGGTGGTCTAGTCTGCCTCTTTTCAGGGAATTTTTCTCCGTAAGGTTTCGGATTTTGATATAGTACGTAATTAAAAATTCCGGGAGAGGTGTGCCGTTCAATTTCACGTACAACATCATTCGCTGAAACGATATAAGGATCGTAAGGTGTTGTTAACATACAAAGATAAACACAATTTCCTCGTATATCTTCTTTCAAAGCCTTAGTTATTTCACCAGAAGCAAGCAAAGGGATAGTCTCACTATGAAGTCTCCCAGGGCAAACAACAATTAAATCACTACAGATAATGCGTTGAACTGTTTCTCTGATTGAGCTAACCGGATCAAATAAGCGAGGTAGTATTCCAATAGGATTAACACTTTTATTTTGTGCATTACATACAATTGCTGCTAAGTCGAGATCATGATATTTAAAAAATCCTGTAGCGACAGTATGTAATCCTCTCCCTCCTCCAATGAGTGTTATAGTAGATGTTCCGTTCATCGTTGTTATTGCAGTACTTCAAAAAAAGTATCAAAAATAGGCTTGTCTGTCGTGATCGAGTAAAACTGTGCGCCAAGCTGCGTAGCGACATGCTTAAGATATTTTGTATGGTCTGCGAGTTTCGCGAGATATTGTTTCCGCGCAAAAGAGCTCAATGATGTTTTCATCAAGCTTTTTGTTTCCATATCCTTCAGTTTAAATTCACCTTTCAATGTCATGTTCTTCTCAACTTCATCTAAAACTTGAATGAGCTTAACGTCATGATTCTTAAATCCAAAGAGTGATCGGCGAATTTCTTCAGGATCGTATAAAAAGTCAGAGATAACAACAATCAAGGAGCGAGAGGTGATTGTTTTTGCATAGTTGCGGAGAGAAAGCTCGAAACGAGAAACACCTTGCGGTTTTTTTGTTTTGAGATAATCAAGAATCGCGACAAGTTGCCGTTTTCCGCGATGTGGCTTAAAGCGTTCAAGTTGTTCTGCGAATGTAGAAAGGACAAATCGTTCGTTGTTCCGAAGAGCCATATATGCAAAAC
>JBBSXE010000034.1:31133-43932 GCA_038045925.1 Nanobdellota archaeon | reverse complement strand
CCTCGAGGTAGTGCATAAGTTTTCCCTCAAGCACCTCCACTGTTCTTCTTTCGTCAGCGAGTTCTTGTTGTGCAGCAGTATACCCAAGATCATATCCGGTCAAACGTCCCTTGCAGTAGCTTCCGAGAAGGAGTGCTCCGGCGCATCCAAGCACCCATAATCCTTTTTTTATTGTGTTCATATTACAACTGTAAAGTAATAACATATATTTAAACCTATATGATATAAAGTATATACTGTAGAATATACTTATTTGTGTTTTTTGATATTTTTTCTTGCTTTTAGGTAGTTACAAATAGAAAGCTTTAAATAGAAATATCCCTTCTACTGAAGTCATTAAACCAAAAAATTATCGACATAATGGCACAAAGCGTTCAATGCGGATATAAGGAATATAGATCTGCTATACAACAACCGTACGCCTCTTCTTTTTTCATGCATCTGAGTAAACTGCTTAACCTTTTTACTTTCCTTGTTCTGCTTGTTCTTTCTCCGGTCATTGTTTTCGCAACAGAATCTTTTGAGAAACAAGATGATTTTTTGTATTACTTCATTACTTATCCTTCTTCAGACCAACAAGATATTGCAGAATCCCAAAAGTACTTACAAGATTATTTCAGCAGCAGGCTTGAAGGATATGTTGACCACCATCAGTATTTAGTGTATGCGACGGCAGATGAATTGCAACACTTACAAGAACAATCACTCATTATGTCGTATCAACCATATACTTTTTCACTCGCTGACGCAGGTCTTGCTCCTCACATTGGAAACCAGCACGAACAAACCTACCTTATCAGCCTTTTTCACACCGCAGACGAGCAGGCGCTCGCAGCACAGATTCAATCACTCGGCGGAAAAACAACAACAGTTCACGATGAAGGATTTTTTGCAGTCTTGACCGGAGAACAACTCCAGCAGGCTGCACAGCTTGAAGGCATCGGCTCCATTGAACTGCAGCCACACTATCAATTAGTCAATGACAAAAGCGTGATCGCAACCGGCGTCGCAGATGTTCGTTCACGATTTCAACTCTACGGCAACGGACAAATTATTGCGGTGCTCGATAGCGGTTTGGACACGGGAAAAAATGATCCAAGCATGCATAACGATATTGAAGGGAGAATTGTCGGAATAACTGATATGTGGAATACTGCTTTTTGCTGTAGCGATAATGGAACAGATTACGACAGCCACGGAACTCGTGTTGCTGGCATTGTTTTAGGGAATGGTGTTTTATCAGGAAGCAATCCTGCACAACGGCAATTCGCAAATTCGTATGCTGGTGTTGCACCAGAAGCGAAAGTAGACTTTTATTCTGCAAGCGGCAATCAAGGAACTGCTTTTATCCCTGCGTTCCCTCTTAATTATTTTACCTTTACTCCTTCCTATCAAAAAGGAGCACGTGTTCACACGAATAGTTGGGAAGTACCATTAAGTAACGGAAAATATCTCTCTGGCTCTCGCGATGTTGATAATTTTATGTGGCAGAACAAAGAGTACCTTATTGTTTTCGGAGCAGGCAATGATCTCGGTGTTGGATCAGTCAGCCCTCCCAGCACGAACAAAAACGGCTTGTCTGTTAGTGGGATCTGGCGTGATGATGCGAACAAATATGTCTATTCTGAAGGGCCAACGTTAGATGGACGATTCAAGCCGGATATTCGCGCACCAGCAGTTGGTTATATTGGACAAACAGCTGGACAAGGAATCATCTCCACAAAATCTTCTGTGCAATTACCCTATCCCACAGGATGCCAAGGAGGACCGGGAGGAAATTTAAACACCTATTATTGCGAGATTTCAGGGACAAGCGCATCAGCACCTCATGTGGCAGGATCTGCAGCGTTACTGCGGGAATTTGCGCAAACACGATTAAACATGCCAAATCCCAGTGCAGCATTGATCAAAGCAATTCTTCTGAATGGCGGGCAATCTGTCAGCGGCAATCAGATTCCAAGCACGCGCGACGGCTTTGGAAGAATGAATCTCACAGAATCCTTACCCAGTTATCCTGGCTATTTAGCGACTGTCGATGAAAAAACAGGGCTAACAACGGGGCAAAAGAAGACGTATACTTATTACGCTGATGTTCAGCAGCCATTTGTTATTACTCTGGCATGGACTGACGCACCGCCAGCTCCCATTTACAGCAACAGCACGCAGACCCAGAAGAAGCTGATTAATGATCTTGACTTGATTGTGACTGATCCGCAAGGCAATCAGTATTTTGGCAATGACATTACTCTTCCCTACAACAACCAGCCAGATAAGCTGAATAATGTCGAGCAAGTCAGAATTGCAGCGCCCCTCAAAGGCGCGTATACGGTTGAAGTGAAAGCCTTTTCCGTTCCACAGGGACCACAAGATTATGCGTTTGCTTTGACCTATCACAACCGCGCGATTCGCGTTGCGCCTCATCTTACTGCAGTTGTCTGCATGGTGAATGGAACGCCGTGCTGAAGAGCACTAACTCTTTCGCTTTTTTATTTTTGCGTGAAAAATGTTCTGTTAGATGGTATCGATGCCACTACCGACGCGCTTTCTCGTTGAAGCAGTTAGATAGTGTGATTTGTTTATCCGGGCACAAATTTCAAACGAATGAGCGGCGTTTTTTCATGGTAAGGTGAAGATGCGGGAAGTTGTGAAGTGAGCGACTGCTCGATCCAATGGTCAAGCGGCGGCTGCAACTTATATGCGGGATTTCTTTTCAGAACGCCAGCGAGCCAGTCGATTCCATCTGATCCTTTTTTAATGCTTCGTCGTTGAAGCCTTCCAAGGAGCCAATATTTTCTGTCATCAGAATCTTCAGCACGATAGGTTTGCACCTTTTTTTGTGCATCACAGACATAGCCCTTGACGTCGTGAAAGGCTAAGATATTCGCAGGATGGCTGGAATTTGTTTTTGCGAACGTTATGTCAACAATTGCTGCGAGGTTGTCATCAAGAGATCTTATGTGCGCTCTGCTTCCTTCGTCTTTTTGTTCAGGAATATGGTTTGGAACTGCAAATGGAGAAAGAGGATCAGCAAAATAACGCAATCTTTGAAACTTGAGAGGTTGTGCGGCCGCATACAAAAATTTTGAAACAAATTCATCGCTTCGGAACAAAAGGCGATAGTATTCTTGATAGGAGCGAAACCATTTTGTACCATCCTCTGTTCGAGAAAGTTCTTCGTGTAGGGGAAAATTTTCGCTTTCCAGAGGGATATCAACACGTCCAAAGAGCGTATCTGCTTCACCTGCGTAGAAGGTGTGAAATCTTCGTACACTTCCTTCGCACTCTCTCACACTCTCTCGTTCAAGGAATTCTATTCTAATGCATGAGCCTTTTGTCATTCGTCTGTCGAAAGAAAAATCCTTTATAAAATCATCTATTTTAACTACTTTATAATAGTTATAACATGCTCGGCCTCGTGGAGAAGCTTTTAAATAAAACCTCCAATGGATCAGATGCATGAAATGCGACCTTTGCAGGGAAAAAATAGAAACGCTGTTTCTTGAAAAAATCAAAGGAACGTACATCGGCAAGGGGAAGAAAAAGAAGGTTGTGTGCCAGCGCTGCCAAAAACAGTACTCTTTTGAAGAAATTAAAGAGAAACTCATATAATATTTTGCCACCGTAGCTCAGTGGTAGAGCACATGCTTCGTAAGCATGGGGTCGGGGGTTCAAATCCCTCCGGTGGCTTCTTCTCATAAAGATACAGAGGGAAACGTTTATATAGTTATTATCACTATAATGATAACTATGAATATCGACGTTATCAACCCATACGTGATAAAAATTATCATAGCTGCGCGAGAAGGAGATTCTATGAGATCAATTTCTCAGCGAATTCAGTTAAGTTATGGCTGGACTTACAAATGGATGCAGGAGTTAGCAGAGGTTGGTGTTTTTAGATTAACGAAGACAAAGATTTACATCAATAAAAGAAATAGATTTTATCAAAAATGTATAACATTTATCAGAGATGTCTTAGGCAAAGATATTTCTTTCTATTATGCTGTCTTGAATTTATTTGGCATCGAATATTGTTTTACAAAAACAGATGCAGTTTTTATGTGGACAAAGGGAGGCTACAACATTGCTCGTTACAAAAAGTTCTACCCGGTCTTCATTAGAGTGAAACAAGAAGATAGAAAAATCTTCGAAAGTTATTGTAAAAAGTTATCGTTGCACATCAAAAAGAAAGGGGGTATTTTTTATGAAGTTGATTATCGCCATCGCATTGCAATAACGTATATAGATAACACGCCAGCAGATTCTTTGCATGAAACAATCCACTTCATGGAACAGAACAAATACAATTTTGAGCCAGCTTTAGAGATGATAAAAGAGATGTACAAGAAAAGGATCAACGTAAAATACAAAGAGACTATAACTAATGTTTGAAAACTATATTGAACGGGAAAACACTATTTTTGACATACTCCAAGCATTTGTTGATGCTGCCTTAGACTTTGTCGTTGTCGGCGGTTATGCTGTCAGTGCATACAAACATCGATTTTCTGTTGATGTTGATGTAGTCATTGAAATGCACGAAAAAACAAACTTTGAAGATGTCTTAAAGAAAGAAGGATTTGTGAAGACTATCGTTAAAGTATTAGATCATCTCCATGCGCCAGAGTTTATGCGTTACGAGAAGAAAAACAAGCTCCCTGTAAGCGTCGATTTACTTATTGGAGGCATTGGTTCAAGGACTACAGGTGCATCATTCAGTTTTGATCAATTAAAAGAACATTCTTATGATATAAAAATTATCGGTACAGAAAAAGAAGTCCTTGTCCAAGTTCCAAAACGAGAAGTGTTGATTGTTTTGAAGTTACATTCTGGACGATTAACGGATTTTCGAGATATAGCATCCTTGACAAAAAATATCGATCTTGAGATTATAGAAAACCTAATTTGGCGGGGAAAAATAGAGATTGTAAAAGAAAATATTGGGAAACTGATTTCTCTCCTAGATAAAAAAGAATTTATGGATAGTTTTAAGGGGGTTTTTATGGAGAAAAAGTACGATATTGACAGTAACGAGATAAAAAAATTAGAAAAATTATTGAAGCATAATTAAACCACTTTATCAGCGAAACGCCCACATCTCAATTGCGCGATCTACCATCGTATCAAAAAAGCTTTCCTTGTAGATTACTAACAGAGAGATAATATCTTTTTCTGGAACTGCAAGATGATATGCGGATTCTCCTTGCTTTTTGTCGAGAGTTAAAACGCCTTGCTCAACAAGCCGCGAAAGATACCAAGAAACTGTTGACGGAGATACTTGGAGAGATTGAAGGATCTCCTGCCAGTTGCACTCTTTTTTCTCGAGAATGAACAGCACAAGACGCCGAATATTTTTTTGCCGCAGGAAACTTAACAAAACTTTATCCCGTGAGGTCAGATTTTTTGCGAAATAGCGTATTTTGTTGCCATCTTTTTGTGTTGTGATTATTTCGTGTTTTGTCAAGTAATGCAAGTGATATTGCAGCGTGCCTGTTGGTATGTTACTTTTTCTTTCCAAGTCGCGAAAGTTACATCCAGAAAATTCTTTCACAAGAGCGTAAATTTTTCTCCGTGACGCAAGCTTCAATATTTCCTCTTCCCTGTCCAAATATAATTTCGACGACATTGAGGCAATCACCTCCGTAGAATGCCAAAAAAGAAGACTAAAAGAATTGCAAAATCAAACATGCTTGCGAGAGGATCCACCCACGAGATCTCGACAAAAAATAATTCGTGCGTAATGAGAAATCCCTTGACTGCAAAAAGAGCGAATGCGATATTCACATATTTGAGCCGCGTATTGCGCGTTCGTCGATAGGCCGCGTATGTTACGCTAAACAAGACAAGCGCTAAGATACCTATTCCCAGATTTAATATTTTGTCAAGCTCAAACCCGAAAAAAATAATATCTCCTCCTTCATCACTTGCTTCTCCAATAACGAAAGGAATCAAGAAAATCATAAAAAAACCAACTAAACCTGTGAGTCGCGATTGCATGGTCATTACCTCCGTCAGAAAAAAAGAATACTGGCTTTATTAATCTGTTGAAAAAAAAGAAAAAAGATTAATCTTCGTCATCATCACCCCATTCAATCTCAAGAACTTCACCAGTTTCCGCGTCAATCTCAACTTCCGCAACATCATTTTGCGCCGCAATCTCAAAACCGTAGATGAGTCGCCCGTTTTCACGTTCTGTTTCTACACTTATAACAGTGCCTGGAACCGTCGCGAGGGCAATTGCTTTTGCTTGTTCTTCTGTGAGGATGCCTCCTATTGTTTTCAGCTCTTCCGCAGAAACTGATGCATCGTTATCATCTTTTTCTTCTCGTGTTGTCTGAAGAATATCGCCATTACGCTTGTCGATTTTTATTTCTATTTCCAGACGACCGTCGTCGATCTCCACTTCATAAAATGTCACGCCATTTACTGTTTTTTCCTCGATCTCTGTAATGACTCCGTTCACAACGCTCAACGCGATGGCTTTCGCCTGCTCTTCACTGATATCTTTTTGTAATACGAGTGTCGCTGTTTTTTCCGCGTTTGACGCATCACTAAGAACAGGAATAAAATCGTTCTGTTTCCCCAGAATAAATATTGAGTTAAATCCAATTAATACAACAAAGATAATTCCAATGATCATTTTTTCGAATGTACGTGTCATGGTTAGCCTCCTCTTGATTTTTTATATACGAACGCGCGCTTGTTTATATACTCCGTAGTTCAATCATCGAACATACTGTCATACTCTTCGAGAACAACAAAGCACTGGTGTTTATTGATGGATTTTTCCGGCGTTTTCAAACGTTATTTCTCTGTGCAGCAGCTTCTGCAACGTTGCTTCAAGCACATCAATCTTGACGCGAATCTGCTTTTCACTATCACGGTCACGAATCGTTACATCGTTTTGTTTCAGAGAATCATGATCCACAGTAATGCAATATGCAGTGCCGATTTCAGCAGCGCGCAAGTATCGTCTTCCAATTGAGCCTGATTCGTCGTATTCAACCACAAAACTATGTTCCAGCTTCTTTTTTATCTCCAGTGCACGTTCTGGCAGCCCATCCTTTTTGAGGAGAGGATACACTGCGATATCAACAGGCGCTAAATGATACGGTGCTTGAAACATTGTTTTTCCTTCTCCTTTTTCTGTTTTTTTGTAGAAAATATCCAGCAGCGCGAACACTGGCCGATCTATACCAAATGCAATTTCTAACACATGCGCATGTAGTCTGCTGCCGTCTTCTCTGACTGCTTCTAAATTTTGTTTTGAGAATTTTTCATGCTGCTTCAAGTCATAATCAGTTCGATCGTGGATGCCACACATTTCCATCCAGCCGAAACTATTCAGATTCACTTCAATATCCCATGCGTCTGCCGCGTAAAACGCGCGTTCATCAGGATGATGCTGTCGGATTCTGATGCGATCCTCAGGAATACCCATCATAAGAAATTGATTATAGGCAAGCCAGACACACCATGCATAGGCTTTGCTGTTCATATATTTCTTTTTCAGTGATTCCTGCAAACTCATCGCCATTGGTTCTTTTTCTGCCTGCTGCTGCTGATAAGTCCACAGAGGTAACTTTTCGTTTTGGATTGATTCATATTTCTCCCAGTTGTCTTTTTCTTTTGGATCAATAAATATTTGCGCTTCCGCCTGCGTGAATTCTCTGCTTCTAAGCACATGCTGCCTTGGGCTTATTTCATTTCTGAACGCTTTTCCAATTTGGAATACGCCAAGCGGTAATTTTTTTCTGAAATATTCATAATTACGTTTAAATGGCAAGTAGGTTACTGTCGCAGTTTCTGGCCGTAAACTTGCATCTTTGCCCCCAACTTTTGTTTTCATCATCAAGCTTTCTTTTTTTATTTCTCGGATGAATGCTCCTTTGCAGGTTGGACAAGTCATTTTTTTCTTCTGCACAACATCGAGCAGCTGTTCGTCAGTCATATTTCCCGCAGAGAGATCATACTGCTCTTCAATCAATTTATCGATGTGAAAAATCCCCTGGCATTTACTGCAGACCACTGCTTTATCGACAAAAGTATCTAAGTGTCCTGAGGCTTTCCAGACAATATCTGGCAGAACAATCGGTCCTTCTAATTCCCAAAAACCATGCCGCTGAAAGACTTTTCTGACGCTGTTTTCAACTTTATTTTTCAATAATTTTCCTGTCGGCCCATAACTGTAAAACCCAGAAAAACCTCCATAAATTTCAGGAAACGGCCCCCAGATAAATCCTTTGTTTTGAATAAACGCTATCAACTCTTCGAGAAATAATTTCTTGTTTTTTTCAGTTTCTTTGACTATCATTGAATGTCTGTGCACGCTGCTACGTATTTAAATCTTACGAGAACTGCCTTGATTCGATTAGTGTTGGGAATAGTGTGTAAAAATAGATAAATTTATATATTTTTGTATACTAGTGAATAACATGATAGAGATTAAAATAAATATTGCCTTTAAGAACATGAAATTTCATGAAGACACTATGAAACGATCAGATCATATCTTTGAACGGATGCGATCGCGCGGTATAACAACAGAAAATATTAAAGAAGCTGTGCAAAAAGGACCAAAAAAAATACGAGAAGATAACTCAATTGTCGCGGAGTTTCGGTGGTTTAAAGTGATTTATAGAGAATTTAGAATAGGAGACATAAGGAAAATTTATCCAATAACTGTAATAGATTAAGGAGAGAAGAATGATAACAAAAATAAATTATCCATGCCCATGTGGTGGAAAAATTCAATGGAAAAAAGATGAAGTTGTCGTAGAAGGAATAAAATGTGGCGTGTTAGATGTAGAATACTGCAGAACATGTGGAGAAGAATATTTTCCCGAAGAAACGATGGAAGTTGTCGAGCAGAAATTGAAAGAACATGGTCTCTGGGGTGTACAGAGAAAAGAAGCGACATTGTGGAAATCAGGCAATTCAGTTCTCGTACGCATTCCAAAAAATATTGCAGAAGAGCTCAATCTAAAGCCAGACAGAAAGGTCAATTTGTATATCGAAGGAAAGAAAAAGCTTGTCATCGATATTTAAAACGCTCGAAATGAATGGAAGGCGTGTATATAAGTAACACTTATATATCGACCTTTTTAATTACACTTTCATGAATGGCTACGATCTTGAAGAATCTCGGATTATTGCAGCAATCAACAAGAAGAAATGTAAACGTGTTCTTCTACAACTGCCAGAAGGGCTCAAAACGGAAGCGCAACGCCTTGTGAACATTTTACAGGAAAAAACAAAGGCGAATATCTTTGTTTCAGGCATGGCGTGCTGGGGCGCATGTGATCTTCCGCTTGATGAGGCTCGTGCATTGAGCGCAGATCTTCTCGTTCACTTTGGTCATGCGCCATTCCATCAACCAGATTTTCCAATCCTTTATGTTGAAGCCCGCTATCACACTGATATCACGCCGTTTATCAAAAAAAATATTGCAACCTTTAAACAATTTAAGCATATTGCTTTAGTCGCATCAGTCCAGCATATCCATCAAATTCCCATTGTCAAAAATCTTTTGGAAAAAGAAGGCATTAAAATATCTGTTCCCGAAGGAAAAGGACGGGCATTTCACGAAGGACAAGTGCTTGGCTGCGAATATAGTGGCGCAAAAATTCTGGAAAAAAACATCGACGCGTATATCGCACTTTCGAATCAATTTCATTCGCTCGGGTTAGTGCTTTCAACAGAGAAAAAAGTGCTCTTGGTTGATCCTGTGCATAAAGAAATAAGAGATCTACAGAAATTACGAAATAAAATGATACTGCAACGCGCGGAGATTATTGAGCGGGCAAAAAAAGCGCGCACATTCGGCGTACTTTTATCTCTAAAATCCGGTCAAATCAATACGATTGTCGCGGAGAATATCAAGAAAAAATTACTGCAGCATAACAAAGAAGTCGTCATGATTACAATGCGAGAATTTCAGCCCGATGAATTGCTTAATTTTGGAAACATCGACGCGTTTGTTGATACCGCGTGTCCGCGTGTTGCGATTGAAGATCAGCCTCGTTACAGTAAACCTATTCTCACAATCAAAGAATTGCTTGTGGTGCTCGGAGAGGTATTGTGGGAAGAAAGTCTCAGAACAGGATTTATTACTGCGCCGTATAGCGCTAAATAAAAATAGAACTCTGGGAAATATGCGCACAAGAAAATTTTTAAACTGAGATCCCTATATTCATACTCTATGAGTGTCGTTCACGGTAATAATATATCTAGAAAATTACTTCTGAATATTCAAAGAAAATGTCAAGAAGCATTTCACAGCGACCGAATATACGCACATTTGTCAGCAACTTCTCAACGTGATAAACAATGACTCGTTATCGACTTGTTGCGATGGTCATCGTGATTCTGATCACTGTTCTTGGAGGAGTAGTTGTTTGGCAATTTGTTAACCAACCGCCGCCAGAGATATGCAGCACACGCGCTCATCCTTCTTCCATTACTCGTCTTTTACCAGCATCCGCAGATCCTGCATCCTGCACCTACTCTATTGTTCAGACCTATTCTCATGACAGCGACGCTTTTACTCAGGGGCTTGTTTACGAAAATGGAGGGTTTTATGAAGGCACTGGACTGTATGGTTACTCATCATTGCGACGCGTGGAACTGGAAACTGGTCAGGTGCTGCAACAACATAACCTTCCATCCGAGTATTTTGGCGAAGGTATTACTGTCCTCGACAATCGTATCTACCAACTGACGTGGCAATCGCGCGTTGGTTTTGTGTATGACCAAGAGACTTTCGAACTCTTGAAAACATTTCGTTATCCGACAGAAGGCTGGGGGATTACGCATGACGGAAAAAGACTTATCATGAGCGATGGCACAAACGTCTTGCATTTCCTCGATCCTGATACACTTACGGAAATGGGCAGCATCGACGTGCGTGATAAAAATATTCCTGTTGAGCGTTTGAATGAATTAGAATATATCAATGGCTTTGTGTACGCTAACATCTGGCTGACGGATCGTATCGCAAAGATTGATCCTACAACTGGCAAGGTTGTGGCATGGATAGACCTTAGCGACCTCTTCAAGCATGCAGATTATGCGGGGGTAGATTGTTATAGATCAGTTCCGTGTGATGTTCTGAATGGGATTGCGTATGATGCGCAGAATGATCGCTTGTTTGTTACAGGCAAGCGGTGGCATAAACTGTTTGAGATTACACTCCGCCCTAGCGATGACTCAACGAGACAGGAAGTGTGAATCTCGCATGATAGATCTGTCTCATTCGTCGAAGATTGCGGCTCGTACTTGGCGAGAATTCATTTGTATGGGAAAGTTTTTTAAAGACTGAAAAATTTATACTCACCAGCGATGAAGAACTTATTCAGTTTTTGCGGAGTGCTTGTTATCTTCCTTCTTTTTATCACTTCTTGCACGAAGAAACAAGAACTGGGTTGTGACGAACTTACCGCAAAGTTCAAAATAAGTCTAGAAAAAGCAAATACTTGCGCCGCCGCTGATGAATGTATGCGTGCAGGCATCAGCAAACCATTTGGCACAGATTATTTCCTCAACAAACAGCAGGCATCAGCGCTTTTTTCAGAGATTAAAAAAATTGAAGAAATATGCCAGAAGACAATCATTCTAGAAGAATTGCGGGGAACTTTTTCTTGCCAAAATAAGAAGTGTACGCTCGCAGATTACCCTGCAAGAGAACCGCCGAAGCCAACAACTCTGCCAGGATCGCCTGCGCAAAAATTATCTCCCATTCAACTCTCAGAGAAGAGAAGCAACTATTTCATCTTCGATGATATGGATAATAATTTTGAGCATTTCAAAAAATGGTTTGTGTGGGATGAAATGGTTCCTTATTATAAATCGATAGAAGAAGGATTCCTCTCAGCGCACCCTGATGACACTCAATTCCTTGTTGTCTTCACGGCATTTCCATTCCCAAGCGCGTCGAATAAAGTTGTCCGCTCTCCTTCTATTACAGGAACTGGTTTTGATCATTGGGTAACGGATTTTGAACAGTTAAAACCTGGATTTTTCCCAGCAGAGAAACCTCTGTACAGTGTTTCGACATCCAGGATTGAAAGCCTACTCCGGATGAATGACTGGACTCAAGTGTATAACAAGCAGAAAATGAGTCCCGACTGGTATTATTTGTCGTACATTTTTAGCCAGGAGTTTAGCCACACATGGCTAGCGTTCCCTTATTATCAGACTGCCTCCGGAGAAGTGAAAAAAGATATGTTGGGTGGAGAACTCGCCCACTGGTCGTTTTACATGAATACCTACGGTTCACCAATGGATGGTATGGATTGGAAAGACAACGGAGACGGGACATTTACAAGCGCTGATCCTGATGTCTTCATGTTTAGTGATCTTGACCTCTATCTCATGGGCCTGCTTCCCAAGAATCTTGTCCGACCTTGGTTTATTATTGATAATCCGCGCGATTGTTTTTTTGATGAAACTGCTGTGCCTTGCCCGAACGCAGATCATCGCCCAAGATCCCCTACGAAATATAAAATCAGCGGAACTCGCCGTGATATTACGATTGAAGATGTTATCAATTTTGAGGGACCGCGCCTCCCCGCTGCTGGGACTGCTCCGACAACATTTAGTGCGTCATTCATTGTGCTGAAGAGACCGAATGAAGTGATGGAAGAAAGCGACAAACAGGCGATTGAGGACTTAATTGATTCGATACCTCCATTATGGAATAAACAGACACGAGGTTTGAGCCAGATTATTATCAATTGAGATGTCTACGAGTATAACGTGGTGAAGCGAGAGTAAAAAACTATGCGCAAAAACACTCTTC
>JBBSXE010000034.1:0-31033 GCA_038045925.1 Nanobdellota archaeon | reverse complement strand
TCTTCGCTTTTGTGGTGATTATTCTTGGAGCTTTTTATTTTCTGTTTCATAAAAACTTTATCAGTAAAGAAATAACTTCTGATGGCAATAAAGATTACCACATCGCTCCCTTTGGGTATGATGTTGCCGGGGAAGAAGAAATTGAGAGAGATGGAACCGTCTATCGCTTTCGATTTGATGGGCGCGTTTTGTATGACGTTGATGTTAGCGATCCTGACGTCCAGAAAGGTTTACTGAAGGTAAAATATGGAGATTTTTATGCTTTGTCACATGCTGGAATAAAATATATGAAAAGCGATGGTGTTGTATTGAGCGCGGAGGGGCTCGCAGAATTTTCTTCTGTTGAGCTCACCGAGAGTGTGGCTGTTGAAAATACACTAACCTTACGTTATCGAGAAATTATTGAAGGGAAAGAGAGAATTAAACAGTATCATTTTGCTTTGCAAGGAAAGACGTTAGTGATCACTCTTTTTTCAGAAAACAGTGAAGGAAGTGGATATTACACTGGTATTGATTTTGGAAAAACAAGCGCATACACTAATATTAAAGGGATTAATATTCCTTATTTGTATGGTGTGCCTATTGAAATTATTAACAATG
Organism: Nanobdellota archaeon; assembly: GCA_038045925.1. GTDB lineage: Archaea > Nanobdellota > Nanobdellia > SCGC-AAA011-G17 > UBA489 > UBA489. Next base: position 30,433 of record JBBSXE010000034.1, on the reverse strand, counting down.
CTTATTTTAAAACACTCTATTTTGATTTTTTTAAAAGTTCTTCCACAGCATGGAACGGACTCCAACCTCCTAGATATTACGCGTATGATGATGGTTCTGTTTCTCCATTAAACGAAGTTCTTTACCTTACGGTGTCTGAAGATATCGAAGATGTTTTTCCTCGGAACAGAATAGAAAAGTCACGATACAAAGATCTCCTCAATGACAAAGTTGTTCTTGATCTCTGGAGTCGGGAGTGGACTTCTTGGTACCGTGTTGGAGATATTAGTAAAACTTTTGAGAGAGCGACGTGGTACATGAATCGGCTCTCTGAACTTGGGATGGATAACCTTGCAGTTATTTACCACATCTGGCAATTCTTGGATTATGATCAGTTTTTACCACAATATTATCCTGCACGACCTGCTTTCGGGACTGAAGGCGAATTCATTACTATGATCAATTCCGCGAAAGAGAAAGGATGGCTTTTTTCGCTTCATGAAAACTACAGAGTTGTTGTTGACACCGATGATTATTGCGACGGAACGAAACCATTGTGCGTTGCATATGCGCAGAAGAATGAGATTAATTGCGATTATTGGGATGCGAATACGATTGCCTATGATCATACATTTCGACCGTACCCGAGCGAGAGTGTGTATGGGGGTGTTACAACGAATTTAGATGATGATCCAGAACCTGAATGCGCGGGTAGAGCACATTATATTGCGGCGAATTATGTCAAACGTTATGGAGATATTGAAAGCAACAAGATTAGAGAGAAATATGCTCCAAACATGGCATATCTTGACGCGTTTTACATGGGAGCGGGAGTTAATAACTACAAGACTCGTGTAAACCGTGGCGGATCTTATCTTAAAGAAAGAATACTCTTAACGAGATCATTTGGAGAAGCACAACAAGAAAGATACCGTGGACCTCTTGTTAGTGAAGGTGGCGGAGATATTCAAACCCTCTTTGTTATCGGCGCGATTGATGGCATGGAAAGAGAACTGCCCGCGGGAGAGTTGCATCGACGAAGAGGGATCTATTCCTACCTTATTCCTGATTTTGAGCTAAACGTAATCAAGCCAGTTATGTTTAATCACGGCGTTGGATATTCATCGAGATATTTCTCCTCAGATGCGTCCGCTGATTTGAGTGTTGACCCTACACGCGTTGACTGGGATAATTATAGGGCAAATGAGATTGCATACGGACACGCAGGATTTATTGATGAGCAATTTGACCAACTAAAGCTCAATCAGATTCTTGGAGAAAAATATGCCTTAGATGAATATTATCTTACACAGCAATTGCAGAAAAGATATGCGGATGTTCTTGTGAAGAGCATAACCTATTATGCTGATGGCACGTTTATGGATCTTAGCGAGGCGCTGAAAAGCGGTTATGACTTTATGAACGCTAAAGTTCTGATCACCTATGAAAACGGTCTGAAGATTTGGGTCAATCGAGATTCTGGCTTTGATATATTTTTATCACAGGAAGATTTTTTTGTTGAGTATGGCGATTTTTCCCAGCAAGATTACAAACAGTGGCGCTATGAGCAGCATGAAGATGGAAACTATAGGCTTATGATTTGGAACGCAGATGAACGCCGATGGGTGGGAGAGGATCAATTATCCCAGATATCTCGAGAGATTATTCATCCAGGAGAAAACATCGACGCTGTCCGATCCTGGGTAAGCAATTTTAACGGAGAGATCGAAATTGATGGATTTTTACACAGTCCTGCTGTTGAAATCGAGTGCTATGGAAATGGTGTGGCTGCTCACATATTGAAGAATGATGAGCTTCTCTGGGCAAAAGAATTAAATGGAGAAGATGGGAGAAAATATGAGTTTAGCATCAAAACACAGGTCAGATTTGAAGACCGCATACGTTTTGTCGTCGATGCAAAAGGAAATGCTCAATGCGATACGACAAATTTTGATGTTCTCATAAAAGCAAATGCACGAGATCCTGATTGGAAAATCGATAGCGATGGAAATGGAATTGTTGATTATATCCTTCCTTCAAACGGATGGCTGGCTATTCAGCAAGATGAACATTTTATCGAATACAGTGGAATGAGAAAAGGACAAACGCATCGCGTTGATTTTGTTGACTCTTCAGAATATGTGTACGTTAACGCACGAGGAATTCCGACGACATTTGAAACAACGCGAGGACAGGTTGTAACTGAGGGAATCGAGGTTAGGAAGATCAATGGGTTGACTGTCACATGCGATCACGCTGCATGTAGAGTCCTGACGAACTAGTTATTTTCCTTCTTCACGTTCAACTTTTCAACAACAGCTTTCTCAGAAATAATCGCGCTATTGCCAGAAGGATCTTCAATAACAATCTTCAACGGTATATCTCCTTGTTTGACTTTCCATAATTTCTTCAGTAAATTTTTTGCTTCTTTCTTATCGTCTTCGTCTTCAACATTGTCTTTCTGGCTTTCAATAATTTTCTCAAATCGCCGCAAGACGCCTTCAATGTTGCTGACATAACCCTCAGAATTCGGTCCAGATTCAACACTCATTTTTAATTGGGGAATATTGATGCTTCCTTCAGAGGATTTCACAACTCGGACATTCAAGTCTTTCTCGTTTTCAATTGTAAATGTAATCTTGCACGGCTCTTTTTGCTGCTCTGCCTCAACATCAGATTTTGAAAAAATGCATCCAGAACATTTCATACTAAAAAGATACACCTTTCCGAAATACGGAATCTCCTGCGCGTCTTCCATCAGCGTTAATTTCTTCTCGTGACAAAATGGACAGAGTTGTTCTTCAAGCGTTTCCATAGAAAACCAAATGAGAAATACGTTTAAAAGCTTTACTTAAAAAAATTTACACCGCTCCGCAAGAGAACTTTTTCCAGCAATATCTTTTCTTCGCGGAGATTTCTCGGCAACACGGCAGAAAATAATTTCACGACGAAGCTCTCTTTGTCGCAGGCATGTTCTCGCATAACGAAGCGCCGCTCCCATTCCATCTTCAGAAAAAGTAAACCCATAAGGACCACTTAGAGAATATCCTCTCTTGCTTTGTTGCGCCGCATAATAGTCAAGACGATATTCTATAAAAAAGAAAAAATATCGATGGTTTATATCTCTTCTGGAAAAAAAGTGCCACAACAGAGTAAAAAAGAAGAATGATACTTTACTCATGCACTTCAGATGTCTGCACGTCACGATAAATATGCGCAAATGATGGTGTCACCACAAGCATGTTTTCACTCACGCCAGCAATATCTCCTTCGATTGCGTCGCAGGTTTTCTTGAGCTTATTAATTGCCCTCTTCAATTCGACAATGTCTTTATCTTTTAATGGCTTAATATTAATTAATGCGATGGTATATCCTTCCCGCAATGCGTCTAACGCTTCTTTGACGTCGCCGAATTCTGAAAGCACGAAGGATTTGACAACAATTTTTGATTTCGTGCCAATATCTTTTGTCGTGTCAATCTCCATAAATTCTTCTTCATAGGTATCTTCAAAATCATTGACAGGCGCGGTGCTGAGTCCTAGCCGTTCTTTGATCTTTGCTAACAATGCCATGTTTTTTTATCCCTCGTCAATTAAGACTTGATAATGGGGTGGCTCTATATAAAGATTTCTATGATCCTGTTGCTACTGCCGACTCTCTAAATTACTGACGACATGAAAGATTTGCGTGCGCGTAAATGCGGGCAGATTTGAGTCACTGCTTAAATCTTCAAGATGCTGCAAGATTTTGTCCCGCTTGACTTCCGCAGAAACGCCGTTTTCCCCAACAACGAGCGAAATAACTGCCTTAATTTTTGTGCGCACATTCCTCGGCACTGTTAAATCTTCCTCAATCAGGGAAAGGGTCTCCAAAATAGTTTCGTTACATAACATCTCAACCACCTCTTTGTTCTTCTTTGCTCTCAATTTGCTTCATCAACGTTGCATGCAAGCTTTCCATTTTTTGTTTTGCCTGAGATTCCTGCTTTTCGACATTTTTTAGCCTAATTTCAGCAGTTTCTTTTTTTCCCTGCAGCTCTTTTACCAATAGGTCTTTATCACATCCGATCATCACGCTTCCCACTATTTTAAAGGGTTGTTCTTTTGTTTTTTGTAGTTCTTCCAGCGCATTATCGACTTCGACAAGCTGCACATGGAGCGTTTGTTTTTGCATGGTGTATTGCTGCATCTGCTGCTCAAAAAGCTGGAGTTGCGCCACTTGCTGCTGAATATCTTTTTGCATAGTGCTTATCTCGCCTTTACTTTCACAGAAATCGTTCGCGGTTTGTATAACACTTTATAGCCGCAATACGGACAACGGATCTTTTTCTTCACATAGTCAGGCTTGATCTGTTTGCCGCATGAAAAACATTTGTAGGTTGCCATGATAACAAGACTCCTTCACTAGTAGGGAACGTACGCCCGCCCTGTAAATTTCACATCGCAATGATTGCACTCATAAATGCCGAGGCTTACTCGCTTGACTTGATATTTTTTACAGTCTGGACATTGATGCTTTTGCCGCTGCTGTTGCTCGATGGTCGCGAGTTTTACCCGTAATGTTTTTCCATATCTTGCGCCAAAACGTCCCGCGGTGCCTGCTTTCTTCGTTGCCATACGCGTTATGCTCTGCCTTGTACGTTTTAAAAGCTTTTCTGTGTGGACGGTTTGCGTTAACTGCAGTACATGCGTCCCAGTTCACGGAAAAAGAATGGAAGTGGGGTCGCCAGGATTTGAATTTCCAAGGGAATAGATATTCTAGACCCTTCCTGGATTGTCGGGTTTTTTGCTCTCGAAACATTTCTTAAGTCCCAAACCCGAAGTGTTATTCCTCCAAAAGACCTGGCTGATCTTCTGTCCAAGTTGCACCACGACCTAATGCTCCGACACCTTGCGAGTATCGACAGTCCCATCTTGCGATGCAACCTTCTTCTTTAGTGGAAAAAAAGTCTTTATAAATCTATTTGCAAAAAAATTTGACGAGCGATAGCTTAATAAATAAGCAGAAGCATAAAAAATATGTTAGGGCATGAAAAAAGACAAAAATATATTAGGAGTTTTTCTGGGAATTATTGCGGTCGCATTACTCGTGTTTTTTTCTCAACAACAAATAATCTCAGCGGTCAAGCGATTAAAGCGCCTGAACCAGCCTGTGCGTATGAAACCGATCTTGAAACCTATGTGCAGACCGCACCTAATCCTACCGGCAATAACTATTGCAAATCAAAAGGATATGCTTATGCCGCACTTGTTGACCGAAGCGCATCGAGAATATTGTTCGACAGCACCAACGGTCAGTGCTTTATCGGCGGAAACATCCAAGTCGATGAAATAAAATATACCTATACTCTTTCAGGCTATGTTCCTCTCAAGGGATGGAGTAAGAGCAGCTGTGTTCTTCAGAATAATCAAGGATTTGTCGAGCCAGAATACGGAGATGCTTTTACTATCCAGGCGTATGAAGGCGCACTTTGTTGTGAACTGTAAATTTTCTTTTTTGAAATAAAATTTTTCATGATATTGAGAGAGAGGAATGACCTTTGGTTGGAAAAATTTTTTAAATAGCAATCAACATGTTACAAGTGAAATGTCAGACTATAAGTTATTTAAAAAACGTAAATTTCCTGAATTAAAAAAGGATGGATTTTCCGGAAATACCCGACCGAGAATTTCCAGAAGTTTACAAACCAAAGTTTCCAGAGTTATATAATCCAACGATGCCTGCTTCTGAGGACTTTCCTACTTTCGACAAAAAGAAAAAAGGAAAGAAAGATGCTCTATAAACTTGTGGATAACTTCTTCTCCTCTTCAAATTTGGATAAGAATATCTGAATCATATACAAAAGCTAGCAGACGTTTTATTTTTTCTTGCCAGCAACTTCTTTTTTTTCTGGAGCGGCAGCTTTCGCGTCTGGTTTTGCTCCCGCGGCTGGCTTTGCTCCTGCTGCAGGCGCCGCTTTCTCGTCTGTCTTTTCTTCCGCTTTCTCCGCGACTGACACTGCTCCCGCAGGCGCTGCTTCTTTCTTCTGCTCTTCCGCGATCTTCGCAAGTTTTTCTTGCTCTTTGCGCAATCTTTCTTGTGCCGCGACGAGCTGCTGCTGCAAGCGTTCCTGTTTTTCCGCGCTGACCGTTGTTGGCTGCTCTTGGAGCTCGCGATTATACGCTCCAGCTTCTAAATCTTTGTTGAATTCCGCAGAAATTTTTCCTTCAATCAACGCACCAAGAGAATTTGCAGATCCTGCGATACTCTTGACTCTGGTTTTCAATGTTTTTTCCAATAGGCTGTCTTCCTTCATCTGCGCAACTTTAATCAGCTGCTCAATCGCGATGTTCGCAATTTTTTCTTTGTCTGGCTTGCCGCTGCCTTTTTCAATGCGCAGCTCTTTTTTGAGCAATTCTGTTGTCGGCGGTGTTCCCACTTCAATATCGACATGCTTTGTTTCAGGCTCAACTTTTAATTTGACGGGAATCTTCATGCCCTTGAAATGATTTGTTTTTTCATTGACTTGCTTTAGAACGTCTTGAATATTGATTTTCATCGGACCAAGCTTCTGGCTGAGCGACGCGTCCGCTTTCGCGCTACCGCCTTCAATCATCAGATCAATGGTTTCTACCTTTGCCATCGTTACGAGGACTCCTCGGATGATGATTTCCCTGTTTTTGGCATTTCCGTGCTTTCATCTTCATCACGGCGGATAACTTTGACAGAATCCAACTTCACTGTAATAGGAATAGGAACCGCGGCTTCCAAGAGCTCAACAATCACTTCTTCTTTTGCTTGGTCAATTCTCGTGACCTTTGCTTTCTCGCGCTTGAATGGACCGCTGATAATTTCAACCACATCATTTTTTTGGATGTTGACCTGCACTTTGACTTGCTCCAACATATGCTCAATTTCTTTGTACTCGACGAGATTGGGCAGCAATCCGCGCGCGTACGGAACTTTGTGATAGGCTTCTTCAGCTGCTTCTCTTGTTTCCGCTTCTAAAAATATATATGCTCGTAATCCATGCGGGCGAATAATACTATACACAGGCAGCACTTTCTTCTGCGCATTCGAGGAAACAAAATCAACGACTTGATCCTCTCGATTACTCGTTGTTCGCAGCGCAAAGATCGGCATGTTATCGCATCAGCTCCCATACAATTTGGATAATAAAGCCAATAAATCCTATCAACAAAATACCGATACTTGAAACTTTCATCACTACTTTATATTCAGCTTTGCTTGGCTTCTTCGTGATGCGAAAGACACGAATACATTCCCGCATAAATCCTTTGAGTTTTGTCAATAATTCCATTATCTTTGGTGAGGATCAATGAGTGTTTTTAAAGGTTTTGGCGACGCATTTTCAAACATGGATAAGAGTGACATGCTCAAATAAAATCAATGCCTAATTCCTTTTCAATATCCATCTCCCGCGTTTTCTGGGAAGTTTTTTTGTTTCCAAAAATTTGCGGGCTCGCGACGCCCGTCACAATAACCATGGTTCGAATCGTATTCGCGAGATCTTCACTAATCTGCGCTCCCCAGATAATGCGCGCTTCATCGCTCAACTTTTGCGAGACTGTTTCTACCACAATTTTTGCCTCTTCCAGCGTCATATCAGGACCACCACAGACATTGATAAGCGCGCCATTTGCTCCGCTGATGTCAACGTCAAGCAGAGGATTATTTAATGCTTTTTCAACGCTTTCGACCGCGCGATTGCCACTGTCGCTTTCTCCAACGCCAATCATGGACACTCCACCTTTACCCATCACGGTGCGAATATCAGCAAAGTCAAGATTGACTAATCCGGCTTTTGTCACGAGTTCAGAAATGCCTTTGACCGCATTTGTCAAGATTTCGTCCGCGACTTTAAACGCAGTATGCAACGGTAAATCTGGAGCTAATTCTAATAATTTATCATTCGGAATAACGATGAGTGTATCCGCGCTATTTTCCAGTCGTTCTAATCCATAAAACGCATTTTCCAACCGTTTTTTTCCTTCCATGGAGAACGGCATCGTGACAACAGCAACAACAAGCGCATTCAATTTTTTCGCGATCTCCGCAATGACTGGCGCGCTTCCACTTCCTGTTCCACCGCCAAGACCGCAGGTAATAAAAACAAGATCCGCCCCCTGCAACGCGCTTTTAATTTCATGCTCACTCTCTCTGGTAGCTTCTTCTCCTACTTGCGGAACGCTTCCCGCTCCTAATCCTTGCGTGACTTCTCGTCCCAACAGGATTTTTTTCATCGCGTTCGTATAGAGAAGATCCTGCGCATCAGTATTTGCCGCAATGGTTTCAACGCCGAGAATACCAACTTCATTAATGCGATTAATAGTATTATTGCCGCCGCCGCCAGTTCCAACAACCTTTATTTTTGCCCGTTGCCGCGAGAGAATCTGCTCTAATTCCTCATCAATATTTGTCGGCGTTGGAGGTATTGACGTCTGCTTTGGCGACTCAAATCTTCCTATTGTTTGTTTTAACATATTTTCAGCCAAACGTTATCACCCTTTTTGAGTAGATATAGAAAAAAAAGAAGGACTTGTATATAAAGTTAGTTATACTTGAGTAGCTGTTTTCTTTTCTGCCGGTTGCCCTGGTTTGTTCTCGCTCTGAAAGACAATTTCCTTGATCTCTGGAATGACCTTTTTGATGTGCTCAATGAGGGTTTTCTGAAATTGCTCGGGAAGATCAAGTGTCATCGTTGCTTTGCCTGCATTGTAGGCGCAGGATACTGGCTTATTGAAAAGATTTGCAACATAACTCTCCAGTTTTTCTTCTGTCTGCGTGACGATGCGCTTTATTACAATCTCATATTCGAGATTTCTGCCCGCGAGCGGATGATTAAAATCGACAATAATTCTTCCTCCGGAGACGGTGCGCACTGTTCCGAGAGTATTATTAATCGTGACTTGTAAACCTGGAAAAGGAGCTATTTTCTGCTGGTGAAAGACTGCGGCAGGAACAAGCTTCATTAAACGAGGATCTTTTTTTCCAAATCCAGATTCTGGAGGCACAGCGACTGTGTATGTGCTCAATTCTTTGCCCATTAAAAAATTATCAATGCCCTTCACAATCTGCTGTTCGCCAACGCAAATAATTTTTGGACCATATGCCGTTTTCGCGTTATAAACATTTTCTTTTTTTGCGCAGGCAGCATCAGTCAGATCAAAAATCTGCTTGCTGCCTTGCAGACGACCGACAAAATCAAGTTCGATAAAATCTCCTTTTTTTATGACCATACGTATGCGTGCTGCCTGCTCTTTTTAAAGGTTATGACCTAAAAGTAAGTCGTTGCTGATCAGAGGTAAAAATAATGAGAAAATGTTTTAAAGACACAGTATCTACAAAATACGAAAATGCATCTGCGACATGTTGTTCGATCCTTGGGATTAGCGGGCATTCTGCTCTGGCAGAACAGCTGTACGACTCCGCCACATGCACATGTTTCTCAAATTTTCCCAGATCAAAAAAGTGAAGCTGCGACTCTATATCCAACGAGCTACGAAATTGAAGAGGTAGTTCCTTTTTGCGCATACAATCCGCAGATTACAACAACGCCCATTTCTGTGAATGATCGCTTATTTCTTTTTCTTTTGAATGGCTTCGATGCAAATGATCGTGCGCAGGTTAACGCTAGACAAGATGAACGTGAGATCGTCGTAAAAGAGTATGCGCAGTTTCGAGAAGAAGTATACCGCGAAGCGCGATATCTTGGCTACGGCAAAGAATTTCTCAATATATGCTCTCCGAAGGAAGCTCTCGAAGCGACATGCAGAATTATTGCCAGAAAAACAGATTATTTTGCAAGAAGCGCTGATTTTGAAGCGATGCAGACATTGAATAAGAGATGGGAAGATCTTGAAAAAGCGCTGCAAACTGCGCAAACGCATGAAAAAGCAGATGCTGAAGAACGAGAAAGATTGAAGCGTGGTTTAGGAGTTCTGGACTTGCTCAAGCAAAAAACAACAGAACTGCAACAATTAGAATCCTCTGTGCAAAACCTCGGCGGGATAGTAACGTATTACAATGAATATGATGCGATGTCTCCCCAAGATCTTTGGCGCACACAAACTGGTATTGTCTGCAGGCAATATGCGACAAATCTGGTTATTCCTATTTTTTCAGTGTTCAAATTAGATGGAAATAAACAATTGTGCAACACATACGTTGCTGCATATGGGAACCAAGTCCATCAATGGAACCAAGTAGTCACACTCTCTATGCGCGACAAGGTATGTAAAATTTCAGCGTCTTTTTTTGATCCAACTGTATTTGATCGATGCGGAGATATTGAAGGGTTTGATTACTGGCATTTTAACTCCCTCGCACCGCTGCACGAACAACTGTGCAAAGCAACAAGAGAAGAGATGGATAGCGTAGCAAAGAAAACAAAACTTCTTGTAAGGCGCATGAGATAATCGAGCAAAGCTGCATCAATCATTTTAAAAACTGCGTGATTATGCCTATTTTTTGATGAGAGGAAGCAGATGATTGCACGTCAACGCAAAAATACAAAAACATAATCTTTATAAATTGTTTTTTAGTTGTGAAAGCACATGGCTGAATCAAAACCGATTTCTATGAGCGATGTGAAACCTGGCAAGTACATTCTTGTTGATGGCGTCGCCTGTGTTGTCAAGAGCGTGCAATCATCGAGACCGGGAAAGCACGGCCATACAAAATGTCGCGTTGAAGCATCAGGCATTATTGATGGACAGAAGAAAATTTTCGTGAAGCCAGGCCATGACTCTATTGAATCGCCCATCATTGAAAAAGAAAACGCGCAAGTGCTTTCCATCACTGGAGATACCGCGAATGTTATGGATTCAAAAAGCTATGAAACGTTTGAATTGAAGATTCCTGAAGAGCTAAAGAATGAAATCAAGGAAGGCATCGAAGTCATCTATTGGGTTATTATGCATGACAAACTGATGAAGCAGGTGAAGTAACATGGTCAAATTTCCAGAAGCAACACAGCGGATTTTTAAGAATGTCTTTGTTTGCCGGCGATGCAAGACGAAGCAGCGCGCAAGCCAGCAACGCATTTTGGCAAAAAGGCTCGCGTGCAAGAAATGCGGATGCAAGGCATTTCGCAGCTTGAGAAAGGGAAAGACAACAGCGGCACCAGGTGCAAAATAGGCAATGGCAATAAATTTTGATTTATTGTTTGCACTTCTTTTTTATGGATTAATCCTATTTTGGTTCTTCAAACAACGCGGTCGTTTTGAGGTACAGGGAAGAATTATCGCGCTCTACAAAACAAAAATAGGCCTTGAATGGATGGAAAAAATTTCTAAAAAAGACGATCATGCTTGGGTCATAATTTTCGGAATTATCCTTCTTATTGGAGGAGTAGTGTTTGGGATTTTCGGCATTTTACTCGATTATCAACTAATGTTAACTCTCGGGAGCTTTTCATTCCTTTTTGGATTATTGTTAGCGATTCCATTAAATTGGTGGGGATACGTCGGCATTGTTGTTGGATTTCTTGGCATGGGATTTATCTTTTATTTTTTAGTCAAGGGGACTTTGCAATTATTGCTTGTTCCTGATGCGATGCCTGCAGTTGCTCCTGTTCTTCCTGGTATTCGTGTTCCCGGTCTACCCGTGCTTTCATTTTGGCATTGGATTCTTGGGATCTTTTTTGTCGCTGTTGTTCATGAATTTGCGCATGGCATTTGGGCACGGCTATATAAGATGAAAGTGAAAAGTTCCGGCTTTCTTTTCCTCGGTCCGATCCTCGGCGCATTTGTTGAGCCTGATGAAAAAGAATTGGCGAAAAAACCAAAACGACACCAACTTGCAGTGTTTGCCGCGGGTCCTTTTTCCAATGTAGTCTTTGGATTGATTTTTTTATTGCTCATTAATTTTGTCACTGGTCCGTTTTATCATTCGTTGTATCAAGGCGTTGGGATTGAAGTGAATAAAGTCGTTGATGATTATCCTGCCGCGCAAGCGAATCTCCAGCCGCCGTTTATTGTGAAGGAAATCAATGGAAAAGCAACAACAAATTTAGCATTGTTTGTGAACGCAACGAAAGATATTGTTCCTGGCACAAAAGTGCATCTTGTCACAAATAAGGGAGCATATGATCTCGTTGCAGCGGCAAATCCTGATAACGCGACAAAAGGCTTTATGGGCATTGCTGATTTTTCCTTTAAAACAGAACCGAAAGAAGCAGTAATCGCTAAATACGGCGCATGGTTCCCTCCCTTCTACACATGGATTCATATGCTGATCTTCTGGCTTGTTGTCATTAATTTCGGCATTGGTCTTTTCAATTTATTGCCGCTTGGGCCGATTGATGGCGGACGGATGTTCTTGACTGCGATGCTCGCGATTTGCAAAGATAATAAGAAAAAAGCAACTAAAATTTGGTCATTCGTCAGTTTCTTTTGCCTTGCGTTGATCTTTATTAATTTGGCGCCGTATTTGTGGAAACTGCTGCTGTGGTTATTGAAACCATTTATGATGCTTGGCGCATTCTTGTGGTAATTTTTGATAAACTTCCAAGAATAAATATTCAAAAGATAATTTATTAAATGGACAAAATAATTTGGCAGGAATGCAAGTACGAGATGTCGCGGTAATAATTCTGCTCAATAAAATTATAAGGTTAAGGAACGAAGAGCAAAACATAAAAACTAATGTTTAATATGAATCGTATGCTTATCGACGTCCATTGTCATCTTGATCATGAGTATTATTCAGATAAATTAGACGCAGTTATCTCTCGCGCAAAAAAGGCAGGCATCAGCTACATCCTTACCAGCGGCGTCAACCCAACAAGTAATCGCAATGCATTAGCAATTGCACGAAAATATCCTGACATCGTCAAATTTTCCGCCGGTTTATATCCGATTGACTTGCTTGGCAACGTCGATGTTCCCGGTATGCCGCGACAGATTGATCCTATTGATATGGAATCGGAATTCGCGTTTATTCAAAAACATAACGATGAAGTATTTGCCATTGGTGAAGTTGGTCTCGACGCGAAATTCTGCGTAGATCAAATGCAGCAACAAAAAGAAAACTTTCAAAACATAATTGAGTTTGTGGAAAAAATAAAGAAACCAATCGTTATTCATTCACGAAATGCGGAAAAAGATGTTCTCGACCTGTTGGCATCATCAACGCTCAAAAAGGTTGATTTGCACTGTTTTATGGGCAATAAGAAACTGATCAAGCGCGCGGAGGATCTCGGCTATTCGTTTTCTATTCCACCGATCATTCTCAAGCTGCAACACTTTCAGATGCTTGCAGAAATTGTAAATATTAATCAGATCTTGACAGAGACTGACGCGCCATGGTTGAGTCCGTACACTGAACAAAAAAATGAACCATCGTTTGTTGCGCTGACGGTAGAAAAAATTGCAGCAATAAAAAAAATGGATGTTGAAGAAACGAAGAAAAATATTTTCATGAATTTTCAAAAAATGTTTCTGCAGAAATAAAAAATCGTTTTCTGTGCGGGAATACGGTAAAACGAAAGATTTTTAAGCAATAAAGACATCTAAAATATCGTAGAAATGAAATATTTTCTGCAAATAAAAAAGAGGTGAATGACATGGCTGCAAAACGAAGACGAAAAGCTGCTTCAAGTTCTTCTTCACGAAGACGATCGAGTAGATCAACTACGAGAAGAAAATCATCTTCAGCATCAAGAAGGAAGAGATAACACTTCACTTCTTATTTTTTTCTTTTTATTTTATTTCGCGAATATATTCTTTCGGAAATCCTTCTTTGATCAAGTTACTCGCAATTTCTTGTTTGACACGCGCGAGTTGAATCTTTAAACCCTGCTCTCTCTGTGCAAGATCAAGTTTGCTCAATTTTCCAAAAATACGATAGATTTGTTCATCGCACTGTTTTATTTTATGGAAGTCAACAACAATAGTTTCAATCGCATTTCCATCAGGCAATCGAGAAATACCAAGACATCCGCCGATAATCGCGTTAAACAGTGGTTGCTGATACACAGGTTCTGGTGATGAAGTCTCCAATGTTTGATAGGTTAAAACACCTTCATGGGCATAGAGAGGATCATGAACATTCAATGTTAATGTGTGTTGATGACGATGGAGAATATGGAAAATAATTGTTCCAAGACCATTGTGCCGTTGTCCGAGAAAGATTTCAGCACCATGATATCCTTTGCCGTCTGATGAACCGAAATTGATGTCCGCGACAAGCGCAAGATCTTTTTTTTCTTTGCATCGCACTGTTACAGGAATATGATCGAGATAGCAGGATAAATTCTCTAACGCGAGAAGCGCTGGATGTATCTGTAAAATTTGCTGCAACTCGGCAATATGTTCTCCAATAGCATTGTCTCTTATTTCTGGGAGCTCATAACCTGTAAGCGCTGTATAGGGCTCATTTGCGAAAAGAATATTCCCTCTTTCATCAAGAATTACTTTCGGGGAGACATGAATTATTCTTTTCACACGCGACTCAGTATCCGCATCAAACGCTTTGTTTTGTTGCCGCGCTAATCGCTCTTCAAGATCTGCAGTTTTCTTTTGCAATTGTGCGCGCTCGCGCTCGAGAAAAATAATATGATCTTCAAAACGACGAAGTGCCGCTCTTGCATCAAATGATTCTTCATCTGCCATAGAAAAAAGAGTGCATCAATCATTAAAATAGTTATTTCACCGAAGAAGAGTTAAATCTCAATCAAGACGCCTTCAGGTCCTGGATTAATCATCAGCGTTTTTCCGAGCTGCTGCTTGACTCTGAAATTCTCGTGCAAATGACCGCATAAATAGAGATGGGGCTGCAGTGTTCGAATTGCCTCTGTGATTGTCCGACAACCAACATGCTCAGCCCACGGCAAATAATCAAGCTCTGTGCCGAAGGGAGGACCATGCGTGACGAAAATCAATTTCTTTGCTCCCTGCGCGTATTTTTTTAATATCGGCAGCCGTTTTTCAAGCAATTTATCCGTCAACGCGAATCCGCCACCACCATGCCCGAGGAACAGATAGTCTCCCACACGATAGATTTGCTTATGCAGGAAGATAATGTTGTCGCGCGCAGCAGCAAGCACTTGGGTCGCGTCTTCGTGATTGCCATGCAGGAGTAAGACGGGCTTTTCTATTTTCCTTAATGCGTCAATGACTTTTGCAAAGCCTCGCATATATAGCGTGAAATCACCAGAACAAATAAGAAGATCTGCACGCCTAGCCTTTTTGGCAATAATCTTCAAATAGGCACTGCTTGCATGAATATCAGTAAACGCGAGGATTTTCATAGTATTTCTCCTTAAAAAAAGATTTTTATACTTTGCCATCTACCCTTTTTATACATTGGGGCAGCAAGAACTCTTAATTGTCGGCATTGATCCTGGTATTACGACAGCGTACGCAGTCTTGAATCTCGACGGCCAGATTTTGAGGCTGAAAAGCGCCAAAGACCTCCATCTGAGCAAGCTGTTGGAAGAGATTACTGTTGTTGGAAAAGTAATTATTGTGGGCACTGATGTTCACTACAATCCTGGATTAATTGAGAAATTCGCAGCGCGGGTTGGCGCGAAGATTCTTTCTCCACACGACGATATGAAAGTCGGGTTAAAGGAGCGGATGACTGCGTTTTACAAGCCTCGCGATGATCATCAGCGTGACGCGCTCGCGGCAGCATTACAGGCATTGAAGCAGGTTCAGCCGTTGTTTGAAAAAGTAAACGTGACTCTGCGGGAACAAGGCAAAGAACATCTTGCAGATCAGGTCAAAGAAATCATTATCCGCGACAACCATAATATCGCGCAGGCAATCGCGATTCTGGAGGAAAAACCATCTGTTGAAAAAATCAAGGAAAAAAGGAAGAAGACGGGCACGATCAAATACTCGCGGTTGACTGAAGAGAATATCCGCCTACGGAAACACATTATTATTCTCGAGAAAAAATTACATCATCTGCACAAAAGATACGAATCCCTTCTCCGAAACATGAAGGATACGATTCAGGAAAAAACAGGAGACACGCTGCAGTGGAAAGATAAAAAAATTCAGTTCCTTCAGCGCGAGCTGGTTGCATCAAAAGAAAACATGCATTCTCTGCAGAACGACATGCACGAGCTTGAGCACGCGCTTCTCGAAACAAAAGGAAAAATCGTGGCGCGGAAACTGCAGACGCTTGATTTCAATGAAGTCTATAATAATCTGCTTGGCTGCGATGTTCTGCTTGTTGAGGATGTTAATACTTTCAGCGAGAAATCGTTGGCGTATCTGAAAGATAAAGTTGGTGTTATTCTTTATAAAACTCAGCCCGTGCAGCGCTTATTCTCAACGGGATTTTCTTTTATTAACGCAAAAAAACTTTCGTTGATCGAAGCAGGAAATGTTGCTCTGGCGCGCGAGGATGAGATTGATGAGCAAAGAAAAAAGAAAGATCTGCTTGCCGCGATTGTGCAGGAATATCGGGAAGAGCGGGAATCACTGCTGTGATCAGCCTTCTTCATTCAAATATCCAACCATAAAACCGCATTCTTCGAGGCTGATGGCGTCGCTCTCTTCAAGCTCAATAATGTTGTCCGCATCATAAATGCCGTCATCGAAATACTCGAGCGCGTAATGCGTCGGCAACTTCCTTAACTTTTCGCTTGTTATTTTCTCGATGTGTTCTGGGCTGATGTTCATGGGACCACCTCTTTTTGTTATAATGCATGAAGAAATCACTATTCTTTATAAATAGTCTGAGGGTATGCGAGAAGTGTAAGAATTGTTTTCGATATGTATTTTACAGAGGTTATGTCCTAGACTCGGGTCTTTTTAAACCACTCTCAAAAGTGTCACAAATAGGGACTTAGCTTGATTGAGTTGAGCTGTTAATTTCTCTTAGTAATGCTCTTAACAATCTGCATAACACGAGAAGGAGAGTAGCGTGGAGCTGCCTGCATCAGGATATGCACATGATCTTCATCAAAGCCAATGGTTTCTGGAGTCAAAAAATAACGTTTCTTTATTTTCAAGAGCACGCATTTGATATGATCGACATAAGCCTCGTTGAGAAACAGATCTTTTCTGTATTTCACAATACAGATCAAGTGGTATTTAATGAGATAAACCTTGTGGCAGGCATGTTCGAGCGTAACCATCTCTCAAAGAAAGCATCCGAAGCATATATGAGTTATGCTTCCACAGCAAGCTGGTGGGGATAGCCCCAGACGTTATTCTCCCACAATTGAAAAATATTCAATTTTTATTTGCTAAATGGGTGGGAGAACTCTGCGGTTACTGCGTAACCTTGCCTTCAGGGACAATTAAAGCTGCACTGAGTGCAAATGGAAAGATAATGTTGATCCACTATCCTCGCTAAACAAATTGAAAGAGAAATCTAAATATGTACGATGGCACAACGCTGAAAGAGAAGAACATTTTTTCCTCATAGCGAAGTCTTTCTCAAAAAAAATAAGAGAATCTCATGTTGCTCAGTATGACCTTGATGACGCAAAGACACTTCTTCAAGATATTAATGAGTGAACTTTTCTTCGTAAATGCAGTACGAGCGTAAAGAATATTCAGTTAGTGAATACAGAAATACTTCTCAAAAATCAGTCAGCTTCCTGTTTCCGTACTCAATAATCGTGCTTTTTCCCGGTCCTTCATTTTTTTCGCGCAGGGAGATATATTTTCCCTTTTCCAAGTGCTTGACCTTTTTATGAAAATTTGAGTAGCTCTGCGTTCCTCCCTGCTGCTGGTATGCCTCATAAATCTCCCGCGTTGTCTTTCCTGTGTGTTGTTTAATCAATGTCAAGACTGTTTGTTCAACATCATCAAGGCCTTCATTGGTTTTTGTTTGGAATGCCCGCAACTTTTCAACTGCCGCAGTTGCGTGCTGGAGCGTGATTTTTCGCGCTGCGCGATATTCCGCGATTTCTCCCGCCTCTTTCAACAGATGCAAACCCGCACGGATGTCGCCTAACGCCGCCGTTTGCTGCACAATCATATCAAACGCTTCTGGATCAAGAACGCCGGGAGCGAACGCATACGCAACGCGATTTTTTAGGATGTTATAGGTTTCTCCTGCCGTATATGGTTGAAACGTGATTATGTTTGGCGTCAATCGCGATCTCACTCTGCTGTCGAGCCGTCCAAGCCAGCCATCGTCATTCGTGATCAAAATCAATGCTTTTCGATAGATCTCCTCGAGCAGCGTGTAGAGCAATTGCTGATCAGTGACTTTGTCACACTCATCCAACACCAGCACCGCGCTTTTTTTATTCACGATTTTCGCGATTTCCTTAAATAAATCCGTTGTGTCGCGATTGTGCACGAATCGAAATCCCACTTGGTTGCAGAGATCTAACGCAATTTGATACGGCGTGTCTTTTTTCCAGCAGTTTACATAGAGTGGAATGATGTCATCAGTTTCTTTTTTTAACTCACTTAATACATATTTTGTCGCGACAGTTTTTCCAATGCCTGGCGCGCCGGTGATGAGCACTTGTTTTCCTGACCGTTTGGAGAACAGCGGCTTAATTGCCGTGCTTATTTCCTGCTGCTCTGCCTCTCGTCCCTCAATAATTGGCGGCGTGAACTCAATATCCAGCGGCAGCGGATCTAGAAAAAGCGATTCACCTTCTTTTAACATTGAGTCGAATAAACCCATATAAAAGAAAAAGAAAGTGTTTGTTTTAAATTTTGTGGTTGTTAAATATACTCGACGAATTTTTGATAAACCCTCAGTGTTCTTGCATACGCCCGTGCAGCTTCTTGCCTACCTTCTTTTCTACATTGATCTTGCATTCGCCAAAGATATGAACCAAAAGACCTTCCTATCCCGTTTACTTCTTCCTCGCTCACATCATGATTGCGTAGTTCAATACACCCAAGTGCTCGATTAAATTGAAGTTCGTTTAAAAACATCTGAACTTTTGTTACAAGCGCCGGATCTCTTTTTTGTTGTCTGTGGGAACATAATGCCCTATGAAGCTCGTCAACTAACACATTTGTTCCTAAATCTTTTAAGGCAGATGAACCTAGCCAATATTTGTTTGGGGATACATTCATAGTTCTTCAACTCCTTCTTTGGTTAACGCGACTAATCTTATGCCTACGCCTAGTTTTAAGGTTGCCGCAAGCAACGCCATATGCTCTTTGCCAGTTCCAGAAATCAAGTTAATGCCAAGATCTCCTTCTTGGATCTTACTTTTTAGGAACGCATGAATCTCATCACGAAGCTCTTTCAATCCTTGCTCGCTATTCACGGAAACAAGCTCAGTCTTTGCGTTTACCGTAAAATTCTCTTTTCCATAGTCATTGGTAAAGAGATAGACTTTCTCAAACTGCGGATCTTCCAGAAGCCTGCTGACATGCCCCCATGTTCCTTTTCCTGTGCTTAAACACGCGACTAAAACTACCATATCTTCTTTGACGCTGAGAAACGTTTTTAAAGCTTATGGGAGACTGTAATTATTCAGCTTTCTGAATTTCACATTTGCAGAATGGGGTTTTTTCTAACCCAAAAAGCCATTTGACATGATACATATGTTTTCTTATCGCTGCATCACTGAAGCGTTAGAATGCCGTTATAAGTCATATAATAGCTATAAATCAAGTTTTTTACTTCAAGATACTGAATAATTACGTACAATAGTAAACTTATTAAATCAAGGCTATTTTTAGGATGCATGATGGCAGAAATAATAAGTTTTGGAGAGATAACGTTGGACGTAATAGCTGTTACTCCTCATTTAATGCCATCTGAATCGGTGAGTATATTAGACAAAGTACACTGCTCTTTTGGGGGGCGAGGAGCTAATGTTGCATTGTTTGCATGCAATCAAGGAGCAAATTCTTTACTCTTAAGTTCAGCAGGAAAAGACTTTGTTTCTTCAGGATATCAACAGTAGTTGAGAAATAGTGGGGTCTGTTGTGATTATGTTTTTATTGATAGCAAAGAGGAAACAACTCCAAAAGCATTTGTGTTTAGGGATAAAGGTAAAGCCCATACTTTTTTCTATCCTGGAGTTACTGGGCTAAGGAAAATAGAAATCGGGGAACACATTAAAAGAAATGTTGAAAGATTAGAAACAGAAGTTCTTTATTGCACATCAGGGTTGCAAGAATTGAATTTATTTCTACTTAAAAATATGAAAGCTAGACTACGAGCGTATTCTCCTGGTCCGGAGATTAATCACTATTCTGGAGAAGAACTTGCAGAAGTGTTAACTGCTGCTGATTGTTTATTTCTAAATAAATTTGAAGCAGATGAACTTAGGATTAAATTAGGAAAAAGTTCCGCTGACTTGAACAAAGATTATAATCTTAAATTTCATGTTGTCACTTTGGGAAGTAATGGCAGTTTAATATTTGAAAGACAGGATGAATATTTTCTGAGGAGGTGTAAGCCGATGAGAGTAGTCGATGGCACTGGAGCAGGTGATAGTTATGCTGGCTCCTTTTTAGCTGAATATCTGAAAAGCGGGAATTTGATAAAAGCGGGAGAAGTTGCTTCTGTGGTTAGTTCATTTGTTGTTGAAGAATTCGGTTGCCAGGGGAATATTCCCACAAAAGAACAGGTTAATGAAAGATTAGAAACTTATTTGAGGGGGTCTAGGAAATGATTTATTTAGCCACATCTCTATATACAGTCGCTGAGAGAGAATTTGGCTTTTCGTTAACTGAAAAAATTGAAAAATTAGGATATAAAGTCTATTATCCATGGAGGGATGCTGGCGATGAAGAACTCATAAAAATATTTAATGGTGATATGAGCAGAGTTAGTGATGAAATTGTAAGGAAAAATCTAGAAGCAATCAGAAACTGTGAACAATTAATAGCAATCACTGAAGGTTCTGATGTAGAATCTGGAACATCTATGGAGATTGGATTTGCACATGCTTTAGGTAAGAGAATTAGATGTTTAAGAACTGATTTTCGCACTCAAGGAGAGAAAATTGGGCTTGTTAACATAATGATTAGCCGTCCTGCAGATAAGTTCTACCCCTCAGTTGATGAATTAGTTGATGATCTGAGAAAAGAATATACCTCACAACCATTAACTGTTGAAAGCATTCACTTTTATAATGCAGTTGCACATGAATATGGCGACCAGAATTTGCATCCAACTACTGCTTTATTCAAAAGAACAGAAGAATCATATATGAAAAATATAGTTCGTGGTAGAAAATTTGATACTGTAATGGATGTTGGTTGTGGTGATGGAAATTTTTTATTATATGTTGATGCTGACAAAAAGATTGGTTTGGATTCGTCTGTGGAGATGATTAAAATACATAAGAGCAAATTACCTGCGGCACAGTATATTCTCGGAGATAGTTCTTCCTTACTTGTTGGGGATTCAACTATTGATATCTTACATTCTTCTTTTTTACTTGATCATCTCAGTGATGTAGAACGTTCTCTTTTCTTTAAAGAAGCGTACAGAGTTATAAATGATAAGGGAATTTTTCTTTTGGCGGTTTATTCGCCTGAAGCATTTTTGAAATCTAGAAATGGCAAGACATCATTTGAATATATTACATCCACTGGTAAGAGATTTAACGTTCCAAGCGATTTTAGGTCTCTTCTAAATCTTAGAGGGCAATTAGAGGATAATTTTGCAGTTGACAATTACGACCAAGTTTCCACAAGTCAAGCCGATTTATCAATAGACCATTATGTTTTAAGAAGAAAATGAAACTGATTATAGGATTAACTGGATATTCCTGTGCAGGAAAAAGTACTTTTTATGAATATGTTTCAGAGGTATATTCCATTCCAAGAATCACTACGGGCGACTTGGTGCGGAAAGAAGTTAAAAAAAGAGGATTAGAATTAACAACAGCTAATATTTTAGAAATTAGTGATGTGATCAGAAGAGAGACAAGAAATAATTTTATGATGATCGCTGAAAATGAGATTGCAGAATTATCCGAGAGATGCAATGTCGTCATTATTGATTCTTTGAGAGAAGAAAAAGATTATGATACTCTTAGACTTTTCAGTAGAGCTATTGAAACTGTTGCTGTTATATCAGCAAGCAAAGTAAGATATGAAAGGGTGAGTGAAAGAAAAAGAAAAGGCGACCCTCTTTCATGGGATGAATTTTTGGTTTTAGAGCAGAAAGAAAAGTTATTGGGTGTAGAACAATTAGTGAAATCTGCCGGGCATGTCATTAAAAACGAGGATAATATCGAGGAGTTCAGAAGAAAATCATTAAGGATAATGGAAGAATTAGTAGACAAATATCATCTCTCAGTTTGATTTAGTCACTGGAGGAAATCTCTTTGAATTCTTTTCCATCTTTTTGCTGAAAGCATCCACTAAATCAACATTAGATTCATTCGCCAATTTCAACAACAAATAGAACACATCAGCAAGTTCTTCATGCATGTTATGATCTGAGTCAGCAGTATGTTGACCACCATAATTTTTCATTTTTAAAACATTTCTTGCAACTTCTCCTAATTCTTCAACCATATGAATTAGGATGTCTGATGCAGGAGTTTGCCAATTTCTTTCGTTAACAAAATTTTGAACATATGTTTGTAATTCTCTTAAATTTTTTTGTTCCATGCTAATAGCTAAAACCAGTTATTTGCTATTTAAGTATTATTGTTCTTAAGAATATAGATTAACTCTCCACTGAATTTGGTTTATCATACATTCCATTTTCTCTGTTTTTTCCACAAAAAGAAGCCCAACACCCCGTTAGTGAATAATCGTTAACGTTCTTGTTGGTAGAGAAAGGTGCCAGTGTTTCAAATGGTTAGATTTTCCGTAAATATTGTAACGTTCTAGACGAGAAAAAATTCGACATAATCGCTGTTAGTAGAGTTTTTTCGCAGAAAAAACCGAGCCAGAGTGCAACGTCCAAAAGGGCTGGCGAAGTGCTGTGTTGCAGAAGTTTCAACTCCCTCACTTGGCGTTGGCTATGAAATTGGAATAGCTGTGGAACGTAAAAAACCTGTGTTTTGTTTATATCGACGACAAGAAGGAAAAAAGCTTTCTGCGATGATCGCTGGCTGTCTTGATATTGCATGCGCAGAATATACGACGCTTGATGACGCGAAAAAAAGCATTGACGATTTCTTCAGCACAAAAAAGTAACGCTTACCATCCCTGATTTTTTCCGTTGCTGACCGCAATGCCGTTTGGCTTTACCCCAACAGGAATAGTTTTTATCACATTTTCTGTTTTTAGATCTATCACTGCAACAGCATTTTCCCATGTGTTCGTTACATATGCTCTTGCTCCATCTTTGGAAAATGCGATGCCGTGCGCTCCCTTACCAACAGAAATATCGTTTACGAGCGTGAATGAATCAATATCAACTTTATGCACGACGCTATTGCGCATATCTGGGATGTACAGGTATTGATTTTGCGGATGCACTGGTATTTGTATGGGACCAGGGAATGCTCCTTTTTTAAAAGCGAGATGCGCAACAACTTTTTGCTGCTGTATATCGATTTTATAGACATCAAATGACGTTCCGCAGGTCACAAACGCATAGCGATCATCGATTGTTATCCCCATCGCAACAGGAGTTTCGCAGGCATTTCCCTCAAATGAGATTGGCAGTCGCGTTTCCTTTCCCTGCGCAAGATCAACAACACTAACATCATGCGTTCTCATATTTGGCACGTAGGCTGTCGATCCATCTGCGCTCAACACGAAACCATGCGGTCCTTTTCCAACCGTAAACCGTTTGACTATAGTTTGCGTGGCGAGATCAACGGCAACAAGCTCATTGCTTCCTTCCAGAGAAACATACACCAGTTTTCCATCCCTACTCGGAACAACATGCGCCGCCATCTGGTCCATGGGAATTGAATTGAGAAGCTTGTGTGTTTTCGCATCAAGCATGCGCAGATAGGGCTGCGTTTTTCCATCCATATGGTCTCCTTCATTTTCTTCGCCTTCATCAGCTTCACCTTCATGATTTGTTGCGAAAATATATCGCCCTAGTGGATCGGCATTCACATTATGCGGAAATCCGTCAAGAGAAATCGTATCGATCACTGACAACGATTGCGCGTCAATCACTGAAATTGTTCCGTCACCTTCATTCGCGACGTAGATTTTTATAGCGACATTGTCTAAAGAACTTGATTGGTCTGGAGCATTTGATGGACGATTCAACAAAAGCAGAGAAAGAACAACAAAGAGAAGCAATCCAGAAAAAATGATAAAACGCTTTGATGAAGAATGTCTTTTCGCTTTCATGTTCAAAACAATATCTTTATAAGGTTCTTAATAAATCTTGTAGTTACCAAATTGATAGTGGTTGAAAAGAGATGGGCACATGTCATTTGTTCAATGTTCTTGATATCCTCGGCAAAAAATGGACTTTATTTCTGCTCCAAGAAATCATGCTGCCTGAAGAAAATGGATTCAATGATATGGTAAGAAACATCCCTGGCATCAGCCCGAAAATATTATCTGAGCGGTTGAGCAAGCTTGAGGAAGAAAAACTTATTGAGAAGAAGATTCTTAAACAGACACGAACAACACGATATTATCTGACAGAGAAAGGAAGAGACCTTATGGCAGTTATTCAGTCGTTGAAAGAATACAACATGAAACATGCGAATAAAACAGTCAACTGCACAGGCATACAGGAATGCATCACGTGCAGCGTCTTGCAAGAAGAGACTATCATGAAATAATAATTTAGGAAAGCAAGAAGCACTCAAACAACAATGGCTAACAACACGTCATTTCCCATCATCACTGTGCTTACAAAAAAGAAATATCTCGCGCTTTTTTTCGCCGTCACCATACTCTTCTTTCTCTTCAATCTCTTGATGCAAAATCTCCGTTTATTGATCGGAGGAATAACCAAGTACTCATGGAATTCCTATATTATTATCTTTGCAAACGTTTTTGTAGGAAGTCTCGCGATGTTGCCGCTACATTCACGCGTACTTCTGGTCATGATCAGCATACTTGTTGGCGTCGTTCTTAGCCTTCTCGTTTTCAAAATTTCTGTCGCGCGAAAACAAGCGTTTATCGGCACAAAATCCGCGACACTTGGAGCGATATTCGGTTTGGCGGTTCCTGCCTGCGCCGCGTGCGGCATTGGATTGCTCAGTTTGATCGGGCTCGGCAGCGTCCTTTGGTATTTGCCGTTCAAAGGAACAGAAGTCGCTGTTATCAGCGTTGTATTCCTCAGTTTCGCGGTCTATCAGCTCAATAACGGGCTCAAAGAATGCGATGTTTGCCAGATTAATCTGAAACGAACAAAACATAAAAAATAGCATCATGTCCAATCACCTGCTTCAAATCGGCATCATCCTTGTCTTTATCGGCATACTTCTTATTTTTTTCAGCTCATTCACGACTCTCGCGCAGCAGAAAAACACCACTAGCAAAAGCGCGGGAGGCATTTTTATTGGTCCATTCCCGTTGTTTGGATTCGCTTCTGACAAGAACATGTTTTATCTTTTGCTTGCCGTGACTGTTTTTCTGACTATTCTCTCCCTGATCTTTATGCGACTCAAGTAACATGAACCAACGCGCATTTCAACAAAAAATTTTAACATGGTACGCAACACATAAACGTGATCTTTCCTGGCGGCAAACAACTGATCCTTATCGCATTCTTATTTCAGAAATCATGCTGCAGCAAACGCAAGTTGACCGCGTGATTTCAAAATATTTGCTCTTTCTTGAAACATTTCCGACAGTTCATGATCTTGCGCGCGCTTCTCGCGGCGATGTTCTTGCGCTTTGGTCTGGTCTTGGCTATAACCGTCGCGCCATTCATCTCCAGGATGCGGCACAGCACATTGTCAAAGACTATGAAGGAATATTTCCAAAAAATCGTGACGCATTACTGACATTACCCGGCGTTGGACCCTATACCGCGAATGCAATTCTCTCTTTTGCGTTTAATTTATCCTATCCTTGCATTGATACCAATATCCGAAGAATTTTGATTCACGAACTGCACTTATCTGAAGCTATCTCGATGAAAGAATTGTATAAGATCGCAGAGAAGCTTATCCCAAAAGGAAGATCGCGCGATTGGCATAACGCGTTGATGGATTATGGATCTGCAGTTTTAACAACAAAAAAAACCGGCATCAAACCGCTGACAACGCAATCCAAATTTCTTCATTCTCGCCGATGGTATCGCGGGCAGATTATGAAACTGCTTGTGCAAAAGAAAAAAATAAATCTCGACTATCTTATTCTGGCATTGAAAAAAGAAAAGTTCTTCCTTGAGGAGATTCTTCAGGAAATGGAGAAAGAACGATTAATTATTTATGCTAACAACCTCGCGCAACTTCCCTAATCATACTTCTCTGAGCGCTTGGCAATATGCAACGATACGATCCTGTCCGTGACGTTTTCGCATTGATTGTTGAATACGTTCTCGTCGTTCTGGATTAGCCATATAGAAAAAAAGCGTACGATTAGATTCTCCGTGTCTAGGGCTGCTTACAAGAATAAATCCTTCTTGGAGTTGCTCTAATTTTGCTAGATCATTCGCATCGATTCCGGGGACAGTTTGTATTTTGCTAAAAAATTCTTCAGCATTGACTTGCGTCGGATCGAGAGAAAGAACTTTTCCACGCTGAACTATGCCTTCTAAATCTCTTGCAACTGTTAATGTTCCGATCGATTCACGATCTCGATACAATTTAATATGTTTTCTATCACAAGTATATTTCCAAGCATATTGTTCTGTTTCTGCTGCGTTCATATGTGTTGAATATTCTCCACTAATGTTCGCATGTATCTCTTTTGTTCCTCTGGATTATTTGATGGCGCCCATGAAGGAATTTGCTTATACTTTTCTGGCTCAGTTGGATTGTACACGGCACGATAAATTGTATAAATCACAGAAGGTTCTCTTACAACAATAGTATGCCAATTATCGCGAGGAATAATAAAGCTGAGTCCATTGGGGTTGGGAAAAGAAACGCAACGATCGATAATCCCTTGAGCAGAAAAAAGAATAAGAGAGTATTTTCCACGAGAATGGCAATAAACTTCATCTCCTTCAGAATGCTTGTGGGGTTTTACACAGATATTTTCTCGAAAAGCACTGCACAGAATGCCAGGAGCTCCTTCAGTTGCAGAGTCACGAAGAATCCGATGTCGAATACCTTCTTGAGATGCTACTGCCTCGTCTACAAGGCGTTGAACTTCATCGTCTAAAAGTAAGGGCACAACAACCATTTTTATCACTCCAATATTTTTTTAAAAAATCCCTTTTTCTCTCTTCCTTCTCCGCTTTCTGCTGCATACGCTTCTAATAGTTCTTTCTGCTTCTTCGTCAGTTTTGCTGGGATTTCCACGATAATCTTCACAAACTGATCTCCCTTCCCGCTCTTCTGCAAACGAGGCATCCCCATATTTTTTAATCTGAATGTGGTATGGCTCTGTGTTCCCACAGGAATTGTCAGGTCTGCTTCTCCATACAATGTTGGCACAGCCATTTTCGTTCCAAAAATTGCCTGGGTAATACTTATCTTTCGTTCAAGCAAAATGTCATCGTGCTCGCGTTCAAAATCTTTATGCGGAATAATGTGCGTTACGACATACAAATCTCCCGCGACATGATCCGCGCTCATCTCTCCCTCACCAGACAAGCGAATCATGTTTCCATTATCAACGCCTGCAGGAATGTTGACGGAAATTTCTCGTTCTTTTTTGACAATGCCTTCTCCGCCACAGATTGCGCATGGTTTTATAATTCGCTTTCCTTCGCCGCCGCACTCAGAACACGCGCCAACATAGGAAAACATACCAAAAGGAGTTCGCTTGGTACTCTGCACTTGCCCTCGCCCATGGCAGACAGAACACGTTTCTAATCCTCCTTTCGCAGCGCCTGTTCCGTCGCATTCAGCACACGCTTCGTGTCTTGGCACGCTGATTTTTTTCTCAACGCCAAACGCAGCTTCCTCTAATGTAATTTTCGCGTCGTATTGCAAATCTCTGCCCCGTTGTTTTCTCTTGCCACCGCGACTGCCGCCGAAAAACATATCAAAAATGCTGTCAAACGCGCCAAAGCCATTCTCCCGAAAAATATCAAAGTCGAAATCACGGAAAATATCTTCCTGGCTGAACCTCTGGTCAAATCCTTCATGACCGAATTGATCATACTGCGCTCGCTTCTGGTCGTCGCTTAAAACTGCATAGGCTTCAGACACTTCCTTGAATTTTTCAGCGGATTTTGGCTCTTTGCTGACATCGGGATGATACTGCTTTGCTAATTTTTTATACGCAGACTTAATTTCGTCTTTGCCCGCGTTCTTCGCTATACTGAGGATTTCGTAATAGTCTCGTTTTGCCATGGGTTGGTGTACAGAAAATTAGTATTAAACGTTTTCGGTGGACATTAAAATCGACAGATGCTCTAAAAAGAGGGATTTTTTCTTGAAACAAAAGTTATTGCCACTATTGAAATTTATGGTGATGCAAGATTGTCATAAGGGCTTTTAACAGAAAACGATTCTGGGTTTGCCATATGGACATAACGGTTTGTCGTTTCTGCGCTGGCATGGCCAAGAAGTATCTGCACGTGGCCGATAGAATAACCATTTTCGATGAGATGGGTGGCGTAGCTGTGCCTAAGTGTATGGCAATGAACATTTTTTTGGATGCTTGCTTTCTTTGCTGCATGTTTCACAATGACGTGGAGAGTCTGCACACTGACGGATTTGCCATTTCTTCCCGGGAAGAGCCATTGATGGGAAGAAAGACCATGCTGCACAAGATATGCTTGGATTTCATCACGGAGGAGTTCCGCAACGATAAATCTTCTATCTTTGTTCCCTTTTCCCCGTCGCACCCATCCATAGAGGAGATCGAGTTCAAGATCTGTAACTTTCAAATGAGCAAGCTCGCTCACCCGTAAACCCGATGCATACATCAGACGAATCATAAGTGAATGCTTTACGTTAGTGATTGCCGCAAATAAGCGTTTGATTTCTTCTTGCGTCAAAAATGTTGGAAGTGTTTGTGGAGTTTTCGAATACTTCATATAAATCAGAAGTCGTTTGCAGAGAATTTCTTCAAAGAAAAATTTTAACGCACTCAGATATACATTCAGTGTATTGCCGCTTGCTCCTTTCTCAATGAGCGTATCAAGGTAGTCGCGGATGTCTTTCTTTGTGATAGATCGTGGTTCTTTGTGGCAACGCTGAAGAAATCGTTGCACACAGTAGCAGTATGCCGTTATCGTGCGATGGCTCAGGCCTCGACGCAGCGCTTCTTTTTTGATCAGATAGGGAATGTCCATCACCAGCAGAAGATGATCTCTTTCATAACAACAACGGAGGATTTTCCGAAAAAATGAAAAGAAAATCCGGAAGATTTCAGTTATATTCACTGAAAAAAGAGTACAAAAAAGAGATGAACGGAAGATTGTATTCTGTCGACGGAAGCTTTACAGACGCGGAAAATTGAGGAATAGATATAAAAGCAGTTATAAGAAATTGCCAAATCCTTAGATTCAAAAAATGTTGCATAGAAAAGCGTACCTTTGCGAGTGTTTTTTCCATGAGATATTAGTAGTAGATTTGGCAACTCTGCGCTCGTTTCACTCGCTTGCCTCGACTTCGTCTCGGTCTTATAACAAGGGTTATATGACATATTTTGATGGCAATAAAAAACGAATGTTTTAAAAACTTTTATTAATATACAATGTTATTATGAAAACTGTAGGAATAATTGGAGGTCTTGGACCAGAAACGACATCGGAATTTTACCTAGATGTAGTTTTTTCTTGTCAGAAGAGAGACAAAACTCACAGGCCTTCAATCATAATCGCCAGCGTCCCTTTGCCTTACAAAATTGAAGAGGAAGCTATTGCTAAAAACATAGGATTTGAAAGAATACATCCTTTTTTAATTGAAGAGGCAAAGAGACTAGAAAAAGCTGGTGCTGATTTTATTGTTATGCCCTGTAATTCTTTGCATGTTTTTATCAAAGAGATCAGGGACGCTGTTGATATTCCGGTTTTAAGCATTGTGGAAGAAACGGTAAAATTTCTCAAGAAAAATAATTTGAATAAGGTGGGAATTGTTTCTACCTCTGCAACGATTAAGAATAAATTATACGAGAATGCTTTCGCCGAAAATGAAATTGGTTACGAAACCCCTGATGACTTTCAGCAAGCAAAGATGGGCAAATTTATTCTTAATCTCGTTACGGGAATGCAGAATAACAAAGATAGAGAAGAACTTATTCAAATTATTTCTGATTTTGAAAAGAAAAATGTTGATTGTGTAGTTTTAGCATGCACAGACCTCCAATTATTAATTCCTCAACATTCAACCTTAAAGATATTTGATACGATGAAAATATTTGCAGACGCAACCGTCGAGGAATTATTGAAATAAAAGTTTTTAAAATTATTATAAAATTGCCATCAAAATACGCTAAAGCCCCGCTGCGCTCTCGCTTCACTGCGTTATGCTCAGGTCATATAACAAGAGTTATAAGAAATTGCCAAATCCTTAGATTCAAAAAATGTTGCATAGAAAAGCGTA
>JBBSXE010000033.1:0-2082 GCA_038045925.1 Nanobdellota archaeon | reverse complement strand
GATGTGGGAGTGCCGGAGCGGTCTAACGGGCTGGAAAGTTTTAACAACTTGGCTATGCTTAGGTCGCAATGGAAGAAACCCAGTGGCTTAGTGCCTTCCTAGGTTCAAATCCTAGCTCCCACACCTTCTAGCTTTTTCCTTGTGCTAGGACGGATTTACTGCATATCAGTGGAAACAATATAAATGGGAGAGGGTTCGGGAGATGAATGATGCAAGACGATGAATCCATACCGCTCAAAGGAGACCATCTCCTTCTGGCACTGGAGAGGGCGTCAGCCCGTGTGATCGTGACCAGCTGTGCTTTCACCGTGCTGGCAATGTCCTCCCGGATGTAGTTCTCCGGATTCTTGAGCGACGCCGCAGCGCACTCTCCCCTGCAGACTTCCGCTTCTTCGGATTGGTGTTGGTCATGGCGAACTTCGCGGTTTCTGGGTTGAGATCAACGTGCTCTCTAGCGACGCAAGTAGTCTTCCGGTGTTGCTAGCTTTGTGGTGTAGCTCATGAACATCACCTCCTTGGAGAAGGTGAGCAGTCCTTCTCTTGAGCTTTGAACTGCAATACGATAGAAGTCAGTCGTAGGCGTTCCTGCGGTGCTTGATGCTGAGAACGGACAAGATCCCTGTGACCTTGCTGTAGTCGACGAACAACCGGTAGTCTCCGATACGGATCTTGAAGACATCGATGTCCACGAGCGTCTCAAGATACCTCTCAGGATTGACGCGGATATCTTCTTCGACCTTGCGCATGATTCTGTGTGCGACGTCTCGTGGTAGCTTGCGGAGAAACTGCCGAGCCTTTGGATCCCACTCAACTAGCGTCATCGTACTAGGAAAGAAACTCCTTCACCATCTCTTCGTGAGGAATCATCTGGCTGCGTGGTCGCTTGCGTGACGCCCCTATGTCGCGGAGAACTTCAACAGATGGCCTACGATTCTCTTCGAGGAGATCGCGAATCTCCTGAACGTCGTCCTTGACTTCAAGCATGGTTTTCTGGAGTTGTTGTAGTGTAACTTGTTTCATGCTGGGACGTAGAGACCTCTTGCATTATAAACCTGTCGATCCCACACCTTCAAACTTTCCTTGATAACGAGATTTGATTAGATTAACGTCAGTCCATCAACCGACTCGAAATGTTTTTTATTAAACGTTGCAAGAGAACATTGATTTATGAGACAGATGGATGCAATACATATATCACGAATATCTGTTATTCTTCCCTTGCTTTGCAACTCTTTAAATAGGATGCTTGCTTTTCTCGCAGAGTCTTCATCGAAATCGAGCACATATACTTTGTCTCGAAATGTTTCTATTGCTTGTATATTTGTCTTTCTCAACAATAGCTCAAAGAGTGTGATGGCTGTTATAAAAACTGTACTCTGCGCAATATTATCGGCGAAATCTCCAGCTCGCTCTTCATTATTGAGCAAAGCTATGACTATATCAGTATCTAAGCATACTTTTTGCTCCACGCTTTCCATCCTCTCTTTAGTGATTTTTCTATTGCTTCTGATTCTTTGTCCTTTTTGAGCAATCCTAAACAAGATTTTAGCCCAGCACCTGTTCTGTTTTTCTTTGGGTGGAGCATATCAAGAATCACTTCGCTAAAACTACGCTCTGCTTTTCTTGCTTTTAGCTCTTCGTATGCTTCGTTGGATACCATGATTGTTTTTGCCATAGTATTCATATCAATATACATATATATAAATTTTATGGATTTCTTTAATTTCGCTCAATGCAGCTGACTATGATACCTATATCTCTTATTTGCAGTTCACTTCTCAAACTGCCTCAGAGTATTTATAAATCCGCGAAGTTATTGCCTTAGATGATGAAATTTATCAACAAGAACACCATACTTCTTGAGAAAGAATTGAATGAACTCGATTTGTTTGTTTTAGTATTTGTCAACATATTAAAAAAACATACAAAATACCTTATTATTAGCGGCTATGTCTCTCTTCTTTTTGGAAGAACACGAACAACAGAAGATGTTGATATTTTTATTGAAGAAATTTCTAAAGAAAAATTTACCAAACTCTATATCGATCTCCGACAGAATTATTGGTGCTTGAATGCTGAAGA
>JBBSXE010000032.1:0-12415 GCA_038045925.1 Nanobdellota archaeon | reverse complement strand
CTAAAAAAGAAAAGAAAAAATTAAGGAAAATACGTATCATTGATCCAATACGTTCCATACATCACTTGCGCGGAATTGATTTCTTTCCCGACAATCCAATAAAGAGTTTGGTTCATTGTCAGATCAGGAAGACTCATCAACCCAAAGAATCGATTTGGCAATGTCTGATCACCAAGCCATCCAGTGATGTTCATTCGCCCAGTTCCTGGAATCTCAGCCATCAGTCCTTCGCCATGGGGAAATTGAGGAAACTGTTTCCACTTGATGACGCCGCCGTATTTATAGCTCAGTTCGTAAGAGACAACGTCAAAAGAATAAATAAGTGGAGCAGTGCTTAATAGTGCAAGATCCATGGTGTATTTGTTCTGCGCGTTGCCTTGAGGCGTATCAACAAAATAGATGCGAAGCGTTGAATTCAGTGTACCTGCCTCGCTCGTTCTGTGATGTCGTTCTGCCCCGGATACAAAGAAAAAAGAGCTGCTCAAAAAGAAAACAAAAGCGATGGAAAAAAGATAATTTTGTTTCATGGGTCACCTCCGTGATCAAAAAAAGAAAATCATCACAAGAACATATAAGTTGTGGAGATTTTTCCGGAAATTATGCAGAAAAATCGAAAAAAGAAAGGAAAAAAGAAGGGCTTGTTTATAAAGAAAAAAAGAGAATGTTAGTCTTCAACGTCCTCAATGCCGTTTTCAGTGATGCGGAAGGCGCATTCTGCATCAGGCAAATAAGGGCTGTCAATAAGCTTCGCGACTCTGCTTCCTTTCTTCCCTTTACGTAGATAGATTCTTGTCTGGCTATTGTGAACGCAGAAACCATTTGCAAGGTAATTCTGCAGATTTCCTGCTCCAAAATCATAGAACAGCGCGTCAGTTTCCTGAACAACAATGCTATGAACGCGTTCCCAGGAAAGTTCTGAGTGAAGGAGGCTGATCAGGAAAGAGAGCTTCTCTCGAGATTCCAGAGTGTGGTGCTCAAATCGCAAAAGAAAGTCAACAACTCCCTTCAATTCTTCCTCGCCAACATATTCGTAGTTTCGAGAGGATAAAATGTTGGATGGATAAAGACCGAGATTTCTGAAAAACTCATTGATCTCTTTCCGTCGTACAGGCGTCAAGCGATTTGTCGTCTCAATAACATCTATTTTATTCTTGAGCTGGCGTTGTTTATCTCGAGCGGTAAACCCAATCTGATCATAATAAAACAAAAGAGATTTATTATCTCGAATGTCAAGCTGATTGATAGTGTTTCCGTTGTGAATATAGCGTCGCAGTCGCGATCTGATACCTAATCGATCCAGATAAAGCTGGATAGTAACAGCGACATCGTCATCGCGTTGTGCTGCAGAAACAAATCCTGTTCTTCCATTAATAGATCCGTCTGCATCGAAGAATCCGCGAAGAAACGCGCCGATATGCGTTTTCGGAGATTTTCCAATGAGATCAAAAAGGTGCTGATCAATCTGGAAGAACAGATCACAGACAGTTTTGCTGTTAAGAGCGAGTTCATAGCAGCGTTTATCTGTTATTTTCCTGATTTTCCCATCAACATGGAAGAGTTGGAGTGCAATCTGTCGATATGTTTCCAAAACGTCACGTCGTTGGTCTTTGAATCGAATGGACCGTTTTTCGAAATTGCCATCGCCGAGAAAATATCCAAGAAGCTGTGCAAACTCGGGAGTTAATTGCTCAGGAAGAATAACATCGCGATGTTTATGCGTGAAAACGTCTTTTGTTTTTTCTAAGAGATTTTCTGGAACTCTTTGTGCAATCAAAAGATCAATGTTCTCTTTGTTTGTCGGCGATTGTTGGTGTAAAACACGGCGAAGTTGTCGTGGTGTAATCTTAAGGTTTTTACAAAGAGCTTCTCTCGTCGTCTGGTGTTCTGAAAGAGTCTGTAAAATCATCTGCGTGCCTTCGGGAGTTACAGAAACAAGTTTCTCCTGAAAAATCTGTGGAAGTCTTTGTAAGTCTCCTTCAAGAGCAAGATTAAATCCATGGGCAATAAATTGTCCCTTCTGAAGTTCTGCTGCTCGAACCTCCTTGACAGCGAAGTTCTCAACAGTGAAAAACCGATGTTCCGCCGAGCTTTGAATGCGATGGTTCGTTTGGATAGTGTAAATGTTGTCTTTTTTCTTGACGACAAGGGTCTCGACAGGACTTTCACGTGATTGTTGTGTAGTGTGTAAGTCGATGCTCAAGACATTGCCTTCATCAAACATCTCTTCAATTTTTCTGAGCCTCCCGTCAGGAAGTTGAATAAAAGTGCCTGCAGCTAAACAATTATGTCCGACAATATTCCCCCCAATTGGTACAGTGGGATCTCCGAAAAAAGTATCTGGCTTTGCCATCACTTGATTAGTGACATAGACGCAGAGATTATATTGCGTCGCCAATTTCATGAGTGTATGCATATGTTTGTTTAATTTCTGCTGTCGATCTGCGAGTTGTCCTCTGCCGCTGAAATCCGCCCTAAAGTGCGCTGTTAAAGAGTCAACAACAATCAAGCGCACAGGTCTGTCAGTAGTCATCTGCTGTTTGATAAGGTCTTCCGTCTTCTCTGCAATCAACATTTGATGATCGCTGTTAAAAGCTCGCGCTACTTTAATATTCCTCAATGTAGCGTCTTCATCAAGTTTTAAGGCGCGTGCAATCTGTTTTATTCGCTCAGGTCGAAATGTGCTTTCACCATCAATAAAAATAACAGATCCATTCGCTCCTCCTTGTTCCAAGGGCATTTGAGTTCGTACTGCCAGTACGTGTGCGATCTGGCTCTTCGATGAGCCAAATTCTCCAAAACACTCGCTAATGCTTGTTGTTTCAAACCCGCCAGCGATCATCGCGTCGAATTTCTTGCTGCCGGTCGTCAAGCGCAAAACTTGTTCTCGTCGTTTTAAGTAATCAAGCCCAGTTTCAAATCCCATATCGAGTTTGCTGCGCGCGACATTGATAATGCGTTTCGCGACGCTTTCGCCAACAGCCGCGATTTCAAAAAGTTCAGCGGGGCTTGCGACAGCGATGCTCATGAGTGTGTCATAGCCGGCTTCTCGTAATTTTTCAGCAGTTGCTGCGCCGACTCCGGGAAGTTCTTCGATCGTAAATGGTTTCTGCTCTGTAGTTTTTTCCTTTTGTTTGATTGGTTGTTCGGGTGTTGTTGGAACTTTACTCATCGCCATCACCGCCTTCTTGATTGTTGGAAGATAAATACATCTCTGTTTGCAGTTGATGGACAATCACTGCGATCTTCGGCAGGTCAGTTCGCCGTAAATTAATTTTTTCTTCTCGCCAAATGTTTTGTTCGCGGTCTTTCCAGCTTCGTCGCAATGTCGCGGTTTTAAATTCAATTTCACTGCCATCGTCTCGCCGTTTCTTGTTGAGCCAGATAACGCCTTCAATGGCACCAGCTCGATATTTTTTTATAGGTAGATTACCCATAGATTTCACCGTCCTTTGCTGTTCGCATTTTTTTCAACGTCTCAATCTGAGACAAAAGAGAAAAAGATGTTGAGCTTTATAAACATTCCAGGGGTATGTGAGAAGTAAACAGATACTGAAAAATATAGTTTGAAGAAGATACTTAACGAATACGTGTTGTAGGAGGAGTGAGTAAAGCTTGACAGGCACGAGTGCAGCTGTTGTGAAGCGATTGGATTGCTGCAGAAGAGCATCCGTTAATCTGCAATGTTGCAAAGATGCCTGTAGGAGTGTAGAAGCTTCCTCTTGTTCTAACAGCATTGCACGCTTTAACGCAGTTTTGACCAGCTTCACGTGCAAGGTCCTGTCCCAAGCGAATCGGACTAACTGAAGAACTGCAACTCAATATCAAAGTCTCGCGTGTCGGCGTTTGCGCAACAAATTTTCCAGAAAGATAGGGGCTTTCATTTAAAAGAACGACAACGACAAGGATAAGAAGTGCAATAAGGAGAGTGTAGCTCTTTTTTTTGCTGGACTGATACCCTTTTTCTGAACGAGACATAAACAATAAACGTTGAAAGAAGTATAAAAAGGTTTCGAGGTTGCGATATGGAGTGTAGTATGCAGTTATTAATGCATGCGAACGATGTACTAAGAAATGAGGAGTAACTTTTTAGACAGCCGTTTTTTATGTTTGGCTAAGAAAAAGCTTGTGTTCGCAATGCAACGCAGATTTAAAGGAATGAAGGTTTCTTGCTCAAATATTTTTAAGAATAGAGCACATGCCCTTTATTTAACTTTTTAATTAGTTAAGATTATCATTTTTGATAACTTAGCTAGATCAAAAAGATTATAAATCCTCGAATCTGTGGCATGCTCATGAAAAGTGACGAATGCATTGCGAAATTACGAGAACTGCGTAAGGCAGTGTTTACTCTGAACGACATGGCAGTCATAACACAGAAAGAAAAAAACTATCTCAGGGTCTATCTCTTTCGGTTGAAGAAGAAAGGAAAAATAAAAGAAGTTGAACGGGGAAAATATGCCCTACAGCAACATCCATTCATTACTGCTTCCAATATGGTTTTTCCTGCGTACATCTCTTTTTTATCTGCATACTCCTATTATCAGACAACCACGCAAATTCCAAACTCCATTTATATTATTACGCATAGCTCCAAAAAAGCTGTCTTTCTGGAAAACTATCGCATACAATTCATAAAACTTCCTGCGTATCGCCTATTTGGTTACCATAGGGAAAAATTTATGGAAAAGGATGTCTTTATTGCGGACAAAGAGAAAGCTATAGTGGATTCGCTATATTTGCCAGAATATTGCCCATTAGATGAGACCTATACTGCTCTAGGAGAAGAACTCGATATCAGTAAGTTAGTTTCGTACGCCTTGAGAATGCGTTCTAAGGTCTTGCTGAAAAGATTAGGTTACTTATTAGAACTACGGAGGATAGATATTTATACGCAAGTCAAGAAACAGCTTAACCAGAGATATGACTTGCTTAATCCCTTTCAAAAGAGGCGGAAACAAAAGTCAAAAAAATGGAAGCTAATTATTAACGAGGTTTTTGAAGATGTTAACTAGGACAGATCTGGAACAGTTTACCTCCTTATTAGGATTTACTATCTGGCAAGTGGAAAGAGATTATATTCAGCATCTCTTATTGTTGTTTCTGGCTAAGAGGCTTGACAGAGGTCTAGTTTTCAAGGGAGGCACAGCTCTGCAAAAAGTGTTTGGGCTTAATAGGTTTAGTATAGACCTGGATTTTACCCAGGAAAGGGAAATATCAAGAGATATATTTGAGGCCATTAAGAAAGATTTTAGGAATTTCGGCTTCGAAGCGAACTTTCAGGAAGCCAAAAGAAAAGAATCACGGCAGATAAAATTCCGCGTGCAAGGTCCACTCTATCAAGGCGTGGAGAGAACATTAACTGTGGTAAGAATAGATATTAGTGCGCGAGAAAAAGTGCTCCTGGAACCTGAAACAAGGGATATTTTTCCGAGATACCCGGACATACAGCCATATATAATGAGAACAATGAACATGAAAGAGATCATGGCGGAAAAAGTAAGAGCTATCTGCACCAGAACAAAAGCACGTGATGTTTTCGATGTGAGATTCCTCTTGCAAAAGATGATACCCATAGACAAAACACTCGTCAATGAGAAGCTCAAAATATACCACTTGAAATATAGTCGAGCAATGTTCTTAGAAAAGATTGCTCGAACAAAGAGTATCTGGCAACAAGAACTCTCACAATTGGTGTCTTTAATACCGGATTATAACGCGGTGATAACACAGATTAAAGAGAAGATGTAAAAGTTTCTTTTCACTGCCAAGATTCACGAATCTATCAGAAGGAGAAAAAAAATTTGCGGAAGGAAAAATAAATTTCATTCCTGCGTGGAAATGGATAATTATGGAGAAGACTGAGTCAGTTCAGAAACAATTTTTTCAGCGTCAGCTTCCTGCAATTGTTGCACGGTAAATTCGATGCGCCCGAACATTTCATTTTGTGTCACGCGCCCGATAAGCTCATATTGCTTTCCGAGAAGTTGTTGCTTATGCGGCTCAAACAAAAAAGGTTCGTTGCGAAATTGCTGTAAAGTTCCATCATCAATGCCGACAATCTGTAAAACCTGCTCTCGAAAAGCAACGGCGCGAATATTGCTTGTTCCATCATCGAAATAAAAGTTGAGAATCGGCACAGACTTTGAAATAACGTTGCCATGATCAGTGCACGTTCCATTGAGGACTTTTTTATTGCATTGGGGGCAGGAATCATAAAACCGAGGTTCAAACACCTGCACAATCGTTCCAGTAATGCTGACGCGTTGATCGCCAGGTTGCAATTGATTGATCATCTTTTTCACCGTTTCTGGTTGCCGCATTGCTGGTTGTTGAACGACATCGATCGTGATATTGGGAGGGTTAAGAACGATGCTGCTTTGCTGGTTGAGGTGAGCTTCCTTGAATCCCTGATTTTCGCGGATCATGACATCCTGAAGCTTGACAATAACGTCTTCCCGGATAAGTTGCTGTTCCAAAGACTGAATATGATTCGTGTCCCAGAGAACAACGCGAATAACGCCGGTGCTGTCGCCGATTAAAAATGTTCCAACTTTTCCTTCTCGATTATTTTTGACAAACGTGCGAACATCATACACGCGCAGAACTTTGCCGATAACAGTAACGCCGCGCATATTGCCAGTCAATCTATCAATTTTCACGCCTTCCCGGCGAAGTGTCTCCATCAGATTAATTCCGAGTTCATTAGCGATAATATGTGCAGCCCCTTCTTTGCTGATTAATCCAGATAGTTTGTTTAATTTTTCTTTTACTTTTTTTTCAATGTCATCTATAGAAAGAGATTTCTGCTGAACAATGTGTCGAACAATATCATCGTAGGTAAGGCCAAGCATAGATATCTTCCTCGTTGTTAGGAGAAAATTGAAGGCTGTTGTGCAGTATTTAAGTTTATCGCGAATGCAAGAGATATGTTTCGCTTGGATGTTGCAGTGACGAATAAATAGCCGTCTTTTTCTTCGATAGTCCAAGTTCCAGATTCGGAAAGTGGGCATGCAGTAGGAGCTGTTGTTGTATGGCGAATAATACAGTCTAACTCGCGTTGCGCAGCGGCATAAAGCGCAAAAATATCAGAAAGTGGCGTCGAGAGTGTTTCAGAAAAAGAATAGGGAAGGGAATAAGACACTTTTTTTCCAGAGTAGGCAAGTGCTGCATTAGAAAGAGAGCCGCTCAGCTGAAGAGTATCCTGTTCAAAGCGAAGGTGCAGGGCATCTCGGGAAAGCATTTTTGGAAATTCGACGCCGTAAACAGATTGTTGAAAGTATTGGGGATAATGCGTTAAAAAACGATCAATAAAGAGGCGTGAAAAGGAATCTTTGGTAAGCGTGCACGATCCCTGGGAAAAGAGAACAACCGAACCTTCATGAGACAAACAATTTTTTTTGTCAAACAACCCATTTTTTTCAAGGTCTTGCAGCGTTAAATGCATGGCATTGCGAACGCTCTGGTCAAGATAGAAATAAACTTTTCGTGATGTCGTAAATTCAGAGTAAAGGTCAACTGCGGCTTGTCCGAAAGCGGGTTTAGCGGGATCAAATCCATCAGTGAGAAGATACACAAGAAAAAAGATATAGATCGCTGTGCAAAAGTAGAGCGCAAAAGTTCCTTGTTTCATGAGTACACGCGTCCAGCGGCGGCAACAGTAATAATCTTGCCATCGAGAGTAGGAATGGAGTAACGAGACATCGCGGGTTTTTCTTGCCAATCAATTGCGTTTCCAAATTCATGGGCGGTGTTGTCGGGAAAAGTAATGTGGAGATAAAAATCAATCAACCCGTAATCAGAGCCAAGCGCGCGATTGAAAAGCAGAAAATAACATCTGAATGGTTCAATGTAAGAAGATCGTTCTTCTGCGGGAAGTGATGCTGCGTGAGCGAGAAGGTCTCCAAAAGTATGGGTGCCTGGAAAGAAAGAAGTAGGGCAAACATTTTTCGAAGAAGGGATTTGTGAAGAGTCTGGGAGAGGTGTATGAAGAAATGTAAGAAAATAATCATCAAAAAACTGTGAAAATGTGGCTGCAGAGGTTGGAGATTGTTGCGATGCTGGTTCAAGTAAGAAACCAGCTAAGAGAATATACGCAGCAATGCCAAAAAGTGCAGTAAGAATCTCCGGAATATACTGCACCTGTCCTTTATGCATGGTGAAGCTCCATCTCCAGGATATACGGTTTATGTTCAACGAAAACAAGCGTCCGTTGGCCAGTATCTGGCTGAAAAGAAGGTGAATCAGAAGAGGTAATGATCTGCGCATCGCCCTCAAAAAGAGGAGTAAGCGTGACGCGTGATTGAAGCGGAACGCAAGCGGCTAAATTTTCCTGGGTAAACAGGTGGAGATCAAAAGATTCATGGACTCTTCTTGCTCCGTCAAAAGAAGAAGGTGAAAAGCAGTGATGCGAAAGGCGATCAAAAAAAATCATGTCTTCAATGACAGTTTTTTCTTCATGTGTATCAAGAAAATTTTTTCCTTCATGGATGCGATAGGTCATAATATAAACAGTTAAAAAAAAAGCTGCGATAACAAACCAAACAGTGAAGTGTGCCCAGTTGAATTGTGCGCGTTTCATGGTTGAAGGGAAGGTTGTTGGTTTGGTGATTGCTGGTTGGTAGGCTGAAATTCGCCAACAAGTTCTTGCCCGTAAGCTGAAGTAACCTGAAGAAGTTCTTGCTCAAGTTCAGGATATAGTGTTGAAACTGTTTTGTGGGCAATAGAGTAAGAAGCGATGAGAAAAAGGACAATAAGGAGGACTTCAAAGAGGGTTAGGAATGGCAATGACTCAGCTTCACCTTTTTTCATGGGATTAAAGAAGAAATATCTCATTTATATGATTTACTCATGGCTGAAAGATGTCATTCAAAGGTTGTGGTGGCTTTGGCTGTTGTATTTTTTTATCTTTGCAAAACTCACGATATTTATGGATGATCTTGTCTCTATTTTGGAATAGAATTGCATCGGATCCGGAATTTTTGTAGCGAAAAGTCGGAGGTTCTCCTCCAATAGGTGAAGCTTCATTATAATTAATAAAACATGCGAAAGTTTGATCATGATAGAGTGTGAGATAGTAATTTATCGATGATGTGGAGGGTGTTTGTCTTTCATCAAGTGAAATAACATGAGAGGAAACAGGTTTTTTTTCAAAGTTATTCCAAAAAGTAAAATATGCGGTGCAGAGTTGTTTTCCTGAAATCTCGGTAGTTTTGAGAGATTTTTCTCCATTCTTTTTCCAGAGTTCTATGGAAACTGTGTTATCTGCAAGCTGTCGAAGTTGGATAAATTCTGTTCGAGGAAGCAGACTAAAATCAAGTTCATCACAATAGCAATCAGTAGTTTCTTGGCTGATGCAATCTTGATAATATGCAATAAACTTATCATAAAAAATTGGAGCCCGAACGTCGGGATGATCTTTCATGAGGTTATTTATAAAAAAACCCAAGGGAATAATAATAAAGAGCATAAGCACGACGCCAATCAGTGCGCTCAAAGATACGTTGATGTCTCCTTTAGCAGGCATGGTTAATTCTTCCCGATGATATCTTTAATAGCAGGTGTTTCGTCAATGCCGATAAAAACTTTGTCCAAAATACGAACAAAATGCATAACTTGTTCGCGAAAGACAAGGGTAAGTGCGATGAGAACAATAATACCTAAGACTAATAAAATAATATAGCGCAGTTCGAGATCACCTTTTTTTGATAAAAGCATGGCAAATAAAGAGAAATGAGATTATTTAAGATTTGTTATTGAAGCAAGAGGGAAGCTTGCGAATATTTTTATATTGTTGTGAAACTGAGAGATATTGTTCTGCAGTCGGGAAAGAATAGAGAGAAAGGTTATCGAGCGTTGGAAGAAAACAAATTTCTTGATTACTTGGTCGATAAAAAACTAAAGGTGGTCGTAAAGAATAGCTAATGCCTCCAAGATCAGCACTAAGCTGTATATAGAATTGAGCATTTTTCGTAAAGAAAGAGAAAGATGGTGTAGGTCGGCTTTCAGGCTGAAAAATGCAAAATGTGAAAGGCTGTTTCACAGAATGTTTGGCTGGATTTTCAAGAAGACGCTGCCCCTTGCCGACAATTGCTGCAGGAATGGAAAAATATGCCTGTTCATCTTCTTGTTGAGTCAAGATCAAAGCATAGTTTTCTGGAAAAAGTTGTGGTTTGTCAAGAGAGCAAAGACAAGGCGCCGCATAGGGAGTGTCAAGGCAAGTGTCAATCGTGGATGTAATCTGT
The DNA here is from genome assembly GCA_038045925.1 of Nanobdellota archaeon. Classification (GTDB taxonomy): domain Archaea; phylum Nanobdellota; class Nanobdellia; order SCGC-AAA011-G17; family UBA489; genus UBA489. The sequence goes on along the minus strand of JBBSXE010000032.1, from coordinate 2,174 downwards.
TGAGTAAACGTCAAAAGTTGTTGTTCGTCAGCAGTCCTCTGTGATTTTTCTTTGTCAGTCTCTTCTCCAATGAGTTTTTTCCACCCATCGGAAACACCCTCAACAATGCTTCGCACATGGGTTGTGGTAATCTTTGTTTTTCCAGTAATGACAGGAACAATGACAAGAACAATAATAATGCCGAGAATTAAATAAATGATAGTCTGTGTTTCCATTCCCTTCTTCCCAAAGTTAAGAGGTAATTTCATTTTCCTGTCATAAAATCATAAATATAGCTAAAAAGTTCAGCAGATTGTTTTCGAAAGATTCCCGTAGTAAGAAGAGCAACCAAAAGAAAAACTAAGAGAATGACGATAATGACAATCGTTTCAATGCTGATGTCTGCTTTTTTTGTTTTCATGGTATGATCAAGAAGAGATGATTTCCGTGCAATAAGCTCGTGCTTCTGTAAGTTCAGTAACAAAAACTGCGTCTAAGTTTGTCTCCGTAAACTGGTTTGCTGCGGAAAATATTCCAACAACCCATCCTGTAACAGCACCAGCACCGCATACGATCGTGCCGATGCCTCCAGTAATAAGTCCTGCTACAAGGCCTATCGTGCAAAGAGCTCCGACTCCACCGCCAGCAAAAATTGGCCAATCTGCCGATTTAACGTTGTCAAGATAAAAAATAGCATAATCTGTTTTTTGTAAATCAAGAGTTTTTGTCTTTAATTTCAAAGCATAGCTCAATTCACCTTGAGTAAGCTCCCGAAAATAATTCTTTCCAGAAGAGGTTTGCATGGAGAGTAATGCGCTTGTAAATTCTTCTGGAGTAAAATCAACATCTTCGTTGAGAGGATCTTTTCGATCAGCCTGAAGCGCATAACAAATATGGCAATAGCTGTGTTGTGCGACTCCTTCCCTGCTCTCAAAATTGTAAATTTTTGCGCAGCGCCGCATTTTGTCAGCGAGATAGCGCATGGTTGCATCTTTCAAAGTTTCATCGTTTGTTGTAAAGGAGTTTATTTCTTGTTTGCTGAATGAAATAACCAGCGCTTTGCACAGGGGCGTAATAGGCCGATCAACTCCGGGAAAATCAAAATATTTGGAAATCGCCAGCGTCATGCGGCAAACTTGTTCCTGCATGCCAAACTGAAAATCAGAAGAATAGAGCGGTCGAAAAATAGCAATGCCTGCAAGAAGAAAAACAATAAGAAGAATGGCTCCAACAATAGTGCCGAGGCTTAATGCAACTCCTCCTTGGTTATCCATAGCTCAGCCTCCAGACAAAAAGAAGCATGATAATGCCAGTCAAGATACAGAGAATAATCATCACCAAACTTTTCAAAGGAAGCATACATATAAGAAAAAGAACTGCTATTTAAAGATTTAGAAGCAGATATTACCCATTCAGAGCTGGCGGTCCTTGTATTCCCGGTGCAAGAGGTGTAGTTGTCTAAGGTTTAGGAATCTGTCCGTTGCAGAATACATCAGGAGAGTAACTCTGCCCATAAATTTCATAACTGCAAGAAACATCGAGTGTTTCAATCAAATTATCTGTATTTCTTGTATCTTTATTCCAACAAAAATATTTAACATATTTTTTTTTGCCGTCAGAAGTTTCTTCATATTCTGCTTCACCATTATTATCTTCATCAATGCGCTCAAATTCTTGGCAATACGCAGATCCTTTCAAGGCAGAATCTGGCAGGAGTCGTAACTGGCTGCAGCGAGATCCACAGTTGCTGACTGCGAGAACACGATCTGTCCCAGCGATAGACCCATAAAGAATTTCACGAATTATGTCCATCAATGTCGCCGTTCCGCCCAAGAAAAATGCGGCAACAACAATCAGCACAAGAACGACAAGAATAATAAGAATAATAGTGTTTAACGGTAATGCCTGTCCCCTCTTATGACAAATACGATGTCTTTTCACAAAAAATGTTGTACGCTTTTGCATATTTAAGTCTTTCGAGTAGCAAAATTCTTATTTTCGAAGTCCAAAATAGAGTGTCAAGGCGCCGATAGCAATAATAATTGCGTAGTAAATGTCTCCTTCTGTTGGCACTGGCGTTAAAAAAGACAGATAAGCCAGTTCTTTCAAGTAAGGCAGTAGGCCTGCAAGTAACACAAGAAATCCGATAAAGATAAGTGGTTTACGCATAGTAATTTCCTCCTAAGGTTGATCTC
>JBBSXE010000031.1:0-11731 GCA_038045925.1 Nanobdellota archaeon | reverse complement strand
TTTTTGATGGCCTGGTTTATAGGTTTTTGACGACCTTCAAGAAAAAGATTTTAGTTCAATCAAATATCTTCGTTCTTATAAATTTTGATGTCTTTCTGCTTTCGCTGGAAGTTCAACGCAGCTTTTGCCTCTTTCGGTGTCATTCCCAATATCTGCGCGAAGGCACATAAATCCAACGGCATGCGCATTTCCCATTTGTTTTTTGCAAACGATCCGACAACCATCCTGATCTTGTATTTTTGGCAGAGACGAACATTCTGCATCATTTGCGCCAACACTTTCGATCTTTCTTTCGCGTTGAGAAATGCAGCAAAACTAAATCCGATCGCGACACGATTTTTTGCCGCGCTTCTGCAGAGAATATGGTTCAACCCTGAATCCTGCTGCGTAAAATATCTCTTGTTTCTGTCTTTTTCCGGTGTGAGTAATATATCAGTACTTTTTCTTTCGACCGCAGCGCTATTTTTTTCATCTGTCCCTCCTTCAATAATGTTAAACTGTTTGAACGGAAATATTTTTCTGAATCCGAGGTTGAACTGATCTCCTGAAAACTGGACGATGTCAATCATTGTCATTTTTTTGTTGTGTCCACAATTTTAATCTTTCTGTGCCTGTTTTCAATCGCTTCCATCAAACACACATCAAAAATTTCTGCGTCAAGATTTTCCCGCACTTTTTTCTTGGGATAATTTCTTTTTTCCAAACGTTTTTTTAAGGTATTGAGACCGCATTTGGTGACTATACACTGATCAACGTATTTTGGCGGAAGATGGTGGGCAAGATGAGAATCAATGACAAGGCTTTCTTTTCTTTTGCGGTATTCTTTCACAATCTGTATCAGTCTCGCAATAATTTTTTCGATATCAACAAGGCGCGTTCTTAAGCTTCGGTCATACGTGTGGAAGAGATGTTCTTTTTTGATGAGTTCGTTTACCTCAAGATGTGTCGCGCGCTCTTTTTTCGCGATCTGCTTCGCAAGCGTTGTTTTTCCTGTTGCCGGCGTGCCGGTGATGACGATGATCTTCGGTTTTTTCATTGTTTTGAAGTCTGCGATATTCTTTTTTTACTCGAAACATCTCTAGTTATTGGGCAATTTCAATAGTGAAATCTCTGTTCGTAATCTTTATGGTCAAACCATTCGAGGACTATACTTACGATTTTTACTTCACCACTTTCAATGACATACACTAATCGCCATGCACGAGGTAAATCGTATTTCCATAAGTTGGTAATGTTGTATTTTTGAACATACTCTTTTGGCCATATTTTCTTCGGTATTTTTATGCCACATGTAGGATTCTGCTTCAAGTCATCAAGAGCTCGAGATATGAATTTGTACAGTTGCTGATCTTCAAACTTCCCTTTTTTAAGGCAGTGAAACTGTTCTTTAAGTTTCTGCGTGATAAACGCTACGTGGATTTGTTTGTTCATCGTGCGATTAAGTTTTCTTTGATTAATCGTTTTATTCTTGCTGGATTAAACGTCCAAATAATGCGTCCCTCTTTATCAATCATTATTTTTCCTGACTGTTCGAGGTAATCCAAAATCACTTGAAATGTTTGATACATCATTTTTTTAGGAAGCTTCTTCCAGAGCTGATATTTGCCACACTCTTGGCTATATTTTTGTATCGTTTCTTCTACCATAAATACAGATTCCAGCGTTGGGCTATGTAATATTGTCATTTCAGTCATATTATATAAAGATATATAAGATTTCTATTTAAATCTTTCGCTTGTTTGTACTTATTAAGCTCATTGTTGTGATGCAGGATATATGTTCTCTTTATTTTGGCTTGTATATACAAAATTTTGCAGTTACAGGGCTTTTGATTTTTTCACGAGTTTCTTGTGGAACTCTTTCACTCAAAAATCAATTCTGTCTAAAACACCAGTTTATTGCGTTCCCAGACGACCTATATTCTTGAGCACATAGAACAGCTAAATAAGTACGCTTGTTTCCAATGGCGATATACAGAAATTATTTCATGCCTATCTTACCTTAGTTTTTCCAGATCTGATAAAATAGCCCTTCTTTTTTAAGAAGTTCTGCGTAAGATCCAGATTCGACAACTTTTCCCGCTTCAATAACGAGCATGCGATTAGCATAGTGACATGTGGAAAGCCGATGCGCAGAAAAAAGCAATGTTTTTTATTTCGACTGCCTTGAAACTATCAGGAACGTCTCTTTAAGCTTTTTTTAAGAAATAATAGTGCCTTCGAACGGCTTATTTTTCAGGCAATTTCTGATGTTTCCGATGTCTCTGCCAAGAATCATTGTCTTTATCCTGTACTTTTTAATAATCTTCGCGGCCTCCTGATCAAGCACAAAATGCTGGCCAGGATGATAGTCCATGTTTGCGACCAACGCATCAAACTTTTCAAAGCTTATTTTTCTGATAATATCCGCGTCGTTGTACTTTCTCGGGTCTTTTGTGTATAATCCGGGAACGTCGGTGATGTTGATGAAATCCGTCTTTAACACATGCGCAATTTTCGCAGCAGTGCCGTCGCTCGTATTATTTTCTTCGTAGCTTAAACCGCCAACAAAGACAATGCGATATTTTTCCAGCAGCTTCTTAATCTCTTTGACAGAACTTGGTACTGTTGGCGCCGCGTCTTGATTCGCGAACTTCGCCAGAAATAACGCGTTCAGTTTTGTTACACCAATGCCTATGAGACAACACTCTTTCTGGCTTGCTCCAGCTTCTTTCAGCGCGCGAATATATTTTCTCGCGATCCAGCCGCCGCCCGTAACAATGATAAACTTCTTGTCTTTACACGATCGTAAAAGGGCGGTAAATTTTTTTAAGTATTCAATATCGATGTCGTCCTTGCTTTTAGGAAAGATAACACTGCCTCCGAGACTCAACACCTCGCATTTCATTGCTTTTTATTTAACAACTGTTGTTTAAAAGAATTATGTTTTTTCTTTTGCGCCTGTTTTTGCGTCTCGAGTAAACAAATTATCATCATCAACGTCCCATAATCCAATAATCGCGCCAGCGTCTAACCAACCATGGGCATAATTAATAGCGGCGAACGCGTCTACGACTTTTTCCTCTTTTTCAAAATGTCTTGCGTCCGCGACATATCGTTCAATCATGTCGAGAAAACGGCTTCGCGCATCATCAAGCTCGAGATTCTCCGGAGCAGCTTTTGCTTTCTCCAGCGCTTCTTCTGTCAGCTTGAAATATTTTTTTAAACGGTCTGCTTTTACTGTCTCCATGCTTTCTTGGGAGGTTATTTCATTTATAAGACTTTCTTTAGGCTCTTTTGGAGTGAGGAGTTCATACGTCTTTTTCAGCTCGGTTGTTCTTGTTTTTCTCTCTCAGCATCTTTCGCGCGCTCTGTCGCGTTACCTTCAGACATCACATATACATTGCAATGATTCATGAACTCTTTCGCATTCTTTATCGATTCTTCAGCGGGATCTTTATTTGCTTGCGGAATGGTGTTGTAGGTAAAGTCTCCTCTTCTACTTTTCTCTTCGCAAACTATAAGTAGTACCTCTTTTTATAATGTGTTGTATGAAAAAAGTCATCTTGGATACAGATTTCTTTTTACAGAGCATTCGCTGGAACATTCACTTGCACGAAGAATTTCAACGTATTCTTGACACTTCCTTTACGCTTTGTATTCTTGATAAAACGCTGGATGAACTTCGCGGAAAAAAAGACGGGGATTTCGCGCGTGTTTTTGCCCAACAGTTTCAGATTATTCCGACTGCCAGAAACATGTCTGTTGACGCGCTCATTCTCGATTTTGGTGAAAAGAACAACGTTCTTGTGGCAACCCAAGATAAAGCATTAAAAGAAAAGCTTAAAAAGAGAAAGATTCCCGTTGTGACTATCAGAGATAAAAGCCATTTGGAGCTTGTTTAACCATGTTTTATGAAGTTGAAGTGAGAAGTCACGTCCGCGTTTCGCCGACTAAATTTGCCGAACATACCGAAACTGCAGTCTTTCAACAATTAACTGAACAATATGAAGATTATGTTTCAAAAGAACTTGGCGTTGTCATCGGCGTAACTGACATCAACCATATTGGGGAAGGCATTATTATTCCCGGCGATGGCGCTGCATATTATGACGTTACCTACATACTCTTAACCTATAAACCAGAATTGCAGGAGCTTGTTGTTGGCAAGGTCAGTGAAATCAGCGATTTTGGCGCGTTTATCACTATTGGTCCTCTTGACGGCATGGTACATGTAAGCCAAACGATGGACGATTATGTCAGCTTCGCAAAAAGCAATGTTCTTACGGGAAAACAAAGCAAGCGCACCTTAAAAATAGGCGACTTATGCAGAGCGCGCGTGATCGCGGTCAGCTATAAAGATATGCAGAATCCAAAGATCGGATTAACGATGCGTCAACCACTCTTAGGGAAACTTGAATGGATTCGGGAAGATATCCAGAAAAAAAACGCTCCAAAAACTCCTGCGGCTGAAGGAGAGGAAAAAAAAGAAAAGGGAAAGGTTAAAAAATGACCAAAAAAGTCTGCAAATCCTGCCGCATCTTTGTTGAAGGAAGCCAGTGCCCTCTCTGCAAAAAAAACCAATTTTCCGACAATTGGAAAGGACGGCTGGTTGTCATTAATGTTGAAAAATCAGAAATCGCAAAAAAAGTCGGCATTACGGTTAAAGGAGAATACGCCATCAAAGTAAAATAAACCATGAAACTCACGCTTACCCAAGAAAAAAAACAGCCGCTTCTCGGCAGAAAGGAATATCTTTATTTCGCGGAGTATTCCCAGGCAGCAACACCTTCCCTTGTCGATATGAAAAAAGCAGTCGTTGCTGCAACCAAAGCACCTGAAAATCTTGTTGTCATCAAGAAACTGCATACTCGCTTTGGCGTTAGTTCCGCGCAAGTTGATGTTGAAGTTTATGACAATGAACAATCTTTTTCAACGTATCATGTTATCCATAAAAAACAAAAGAAAGTAGCTGAAGGACAACCAAAACCTGTAGCGCCAGAGGCAAAAAAATAATTCGCCTCCCATTTCGAGGGCATGATCTTTATGACAAAACGAAAAGTAAAGAATAAGCAGCCAAGCGAAAAGTGGAAGAAATATATAGTGAGCGGCACAGCAGTGCAGCGGAAGCCTTCCTGTCCAAAATGCGGTCCTGGCTATTTTTTAGCGGAACACACGAATCGATTTTACTGCGGCAAATGCCATTTTGTTCAAATGAAATAAGATTTATTATGCGGTTGAGGTGATTTTTTTGGAAGAAGAAAAAAAAGAGCAAAGCCCTGATGATGATGTTCTCTTAAAGTTAAGCATGCCGGGACAATCACTTCGCGAGGAAACACTCCAAAAAGGCCGCGACGCACAGACGAAATTTATCATTCAGGCACAACAGACAGGATCTTCATTCTCACAACCACCACAACATCTTGAGCCGCAGCCAGATGAAGATATTCTGACAAAATTAAGCATGCCGGGACAATCACTTCGCGAAGAGACGCTGCAAAAACAACAAGAAGCACAGGCAAGAACTCCTCTCTCATCTTCTTCGCTTGCGCCGCAACAGCTTGAACCGCAACCTGACGAAGACATCCTGACAACAATAACCCGACCTTCACTTTCCGCTTCTCCACCACAACCAGAACGCGAGACTTATCGCACAGAGAGTGCAGGAACTGTGCAGAGTGTTGACGCGACTACCATTCAGCATCTCGCAGAAAGCATTTTTAACAGGGATTTCTCGTTTTCGAAGAAGAAATAACTTCGTTCTCCTTTTGTTTAAGAGTCTTGCCTGTATGCGTGGTTAAACCCTTGGAAGAAAACTCCTTACGAAGCTCTCTTCCTCGGGAAAAAGAGGTGATACTTTTCGAGGGTACGAACTCCTATATAAATCTTTCTATCTGTAACTATTATAGAATGGTTACATATTTTCCATCGATCTCAAGATTTATAAGCCTCGTTTACACTCTCCTTTCCTATGCAGGATAAACTTTACGAGCTTCTTACCCGGCGGAATGAAATTACGTGGCAGACGATTATCCAGGATTTGATGAAAACTGAAGAGTTAGATCCTTGGAATGTTGAGATTTCCGTGCTCGCAAACCGCTATCGCAAAGCGCTTGTGGTGATGAAGGAGCACAACTTTTTCATTTCCGGAAAAATCGTTTTCGCGCTCGCGTTTTTACTGAAATTAAAATCAGACCGGTTTCTGAGCGAGCATATCGCGAATTTTGACAACCAGCTTTTTCCACCACGCGATGAAGATATTTTTTCCGATGATAGCAGTACAGAAGACAATCCCTACGCGCATGAGCAGATTCCCCAGCTTTTGATCAAAACGCCACAGCCGAGAAAACGGCAACTCACACTGAATGATTTGATGCAGGCACTGGAGGAAGCGTTAGAAGTTGATATTCGGAGAACGGTGAAACGCATTCGTGAAGATACTGCGTTGGTCACTGTCAGCATTCCCGAGAAGAAAGTTGATATCACACAACTCATTAAAGATGTGTATGATAAAGTGAAACACTTTTTGAGCGAAAAAGACCGCATTACCTTTGAGGAACTTATTGAGCACAGCACAGATAAACATGAAAAAATTTACACGTTTATTCCTTTATTACATCTTGATACACAACAAAAAGTAAATTTAACGCAGGAAAAAGCGTTTGGGACGATTGAGATCAGATTGTATACATAACATTATTTCTTTATTTTTTTGACAATTTCAGCTATTGTTGCTAAGGTTTCTTCGCCAGATTTCATGTCCCGCAGCTTCACGCATTTCTTTTTCAATTCCTCTTCACCAATAAATATCGCGAAGGGAATTTTCTTCTTGTTTACATACTCCAAATTCTTGCCAACACTTTTTTCGAGCAAGTCAATTTCTGTATTGATGCCTGCTTTTCTCAACTCCTGCGCGACTTGCCAAGATTGCTGGAATGTTTTGATCGGAATAATAAATACTCGTGTATAGGTTTCTTTTTTCTCTCGATTTTGCTCTTGCAGAACGTCGCACATAACATCCAATCCAAAGGAAATGCCGACCGCAGGAAATTCTTTTTCGTTCGTAAATCTTCCAATTAACTTGTCGTAACGACCGCCGCCAGCCAGCGAGCTTTTCACCGCGCTTTCTTGCGCATATACTTCCATAAATGTGCCTGTATAATAGACAAATCCTCTCGCGAGAGAGACGTCGATTTCTACTTCTGGAATGTATACCAATAATTCTTCGATTTCCCTGATGCCTTCATTCTCTTTTAACACTGCTTTGAGCTTTTCGATTTTTTCTTTGTTCGATCCATGCATCGTTATCCAGGAAATTAGCTCTTTACTTGTTGCTTCTCCAACTCCCTTTTGCTTTAATTCTGTTTTTACTACATCAAGCCCAAGTTTTTCCAATTTATCTAATACCAGGATAATGCTTTCCTGCTGCTCATCCTTAATTTTTGCTTTTTTCATCAACCCATCAAGAATTTTTCTGTTGTTTACCCGAATTTTTATCGGAACATTCAATGCTGCGAAAATATCTTTTGCCACTGACAATACTTCTGCTTCCGCTTTTATTGATGGAACTCCTACAGTGTCAATGTCACACTGCACAAATTCCCGATAGCGGCCAAGCTTTAAAGGACCATCACGAAATACAGAACCAATCTGGTACCGCTTAAAGGGAAGTCTTAGCTGCTGGTTCATCGCGATGACTCTTGTGAGCGGAACTGTTAAGTCATATCGCAGTCCTAATTCCCGTTTTCCTTGGTCTTCGAGCTTAAAGGTCTCCTTGAGAATTTCTTCGCCGCCCGCGAATTTTGCTGACAACACATCAAAACGCTCGAGCGTTGGCGTCTCCATCGGCGAGAATCCATATCGTTCAAACGTTCTACGTATCGTCGACTCTACTTCCTGGCGCAGTATCTTTTCTTCTGGCAGGAAATCCCGTGTTCCTTTTGCGCGATTCAGTTCCATTGTTTGAGCTTTGTGATAAGAGAGTGGGTGGCGGAATTTGAACCCGCGGTCTCAAGCTTTCCATCAGCGGCCACAGGCTTGCGTGTTAACCAGACTACACCACACCCACTATATGCCTACCGATAAGCTATTTTTCCTTTATAATATTATCTATGTTTCTCACAAAATAAAAAAAGAAAACGAGTTATATACATCTTCCGTTGATGCACTGGAATCTCTTTGTGCTGTTGCTGAACACATTACAATCTTCGTACACTGCCGCCGCGAGGTTGTTGTACTGCTGCGCAACTGAACCTCCGCAGACGAATTCAATCAATGCTGTTGTTGAGATGCAGGTGTCCACAAATGTCGCGTTAGTCACGTTCATTCCTGGTGCTTGAAACGTTCCAGAAATTGATCCTGCCTGAAAAAAGTTTAGACCTCTATCAGTTTCTGCGCAATTTCCTGGTGGAAGGACATTGACAACGACGAGAACAATAAATGCGTAGACGCTGATGCTAAGCGCAAACAATACTGCTCCTATGATCGCTAATTTTATTGCTATCTTCTTTTTCATCCTTATTCCCTCCTCTGATCGCTCTCTGAATTACTTGAATAATCCTTGCTTCTGGTTTATTTTTATTGCCTGCCGTTTCAACGCTTCAAGAAACATTGGATCTATTTTTTTACCACTTTGCGCTGCGAAAATCATCATCTCTGGTTTCGTTTGTAACTGTACTGGATTGGACTCTTTTGTCTTTACAAGATATGCTGTTGGGCTTTCTTTTCCATTCGTTATTTCACTCTGTGATTGTTCTTTATTCGGTATATAACTAATAAATGTTGCAAAAAGAAGTACTATCATAATCGCTGTCAGACATTCTTTCTGTCGGTTATTCATCTTTCTTTTATTATCTTACTTGGAAACAATACAAGGACTTTGCAAGATCACAACGTCCACCTGCATAGTACGTCCATCCATAATTCACTTGGTTTGAGCTTCCCATTGCTCCACTATATTGAGTTGAGGATGATGTCCAATCATTACAATTTATTCCCGCATACTTTCCATTACTTCCCGTACCTGTCCATATGTCTGCTCGTACATTCGGTTCAATCGCGTTCGTTAAGCTGCCGTCAATCAAGTCCATTCTACTGTACGCAATTATCGCTCCGTAGATGTTTTTATACGTTCCCGGAACAATTCGCATTTGCGCATCAATATTTCTTGTACTAAGCCATGCTACGTATGATCCTCCGAATCCTCGCAATCTTGCTTCATTATTACAGACAACATCAGCACCACTCAATCCTCCGCCAGTTGCATTACTTGTATTGAATCCACTTCCAGTCACATTTACAATTGTTTTAAAGACAAGCCATGTCGTGTTTGTTGCGTTGAGACAGTCTCTTGTGTCAATACATTGATCGACTCCAGGTCCTTGAACTGTTACACAGGCATAGTTTCTGCATGTCAAATGAGTTGTATTGGTTTGGTTTGTTTCGTTGAAAACTTTTGTTACATTGACTTGTTTGATGGTGATATTAGTCATATTTCGACAATCATAATTGGAAGTACATTGGTTTTTGCCAGCTCCTTGAATGACAACGCATGCGTAATTTCTACATGCTGTATGATTTGTTGCGTTCGTGTGATTGTTGCTTGCAAAAGCGATATTTGGATAAGAGTCAGATCTTGCTAGTGGCTGGTTTGTTTCCACCGCCGCTATGTGCTGTATTCTTTGTATTTCTGCAACAGGTTGCGCAGTTGGATCTACACTATTAAACCAGTAACTTACTGAGGCAGTAAACAGCAACAATCCGAAAATTGTAACGAGAAATTCTCTTTTTCCTTTTTCCATGTTCGTTTTCCTTTTTCTTCTTATTTATAAATATTTGTTATATCTCTATAGTGATCATCTCAATCCAAACGACCATTTCATAAATTTGAAAAAATTTCCCACATCTTCTGGCTGAAATTCTTTTTCGTGGCCGCTGAGATATTTTCCTAAGGTCATGTATGCTCGCGCTGATGGCGCCTGCGGAAATGCATAAACAACCGGCTCTCTTTTAATTAATGCCCTTTTCATATGCACATCTTCCGGAATAACTCCAATTACGGGATGCTCGAGAATAGTCGCGACGTTTTTTATATCGACGTGCATTTCCGGACCTGTTCTTGTGAGCACAACGCCGCGGACAGGCACTTCAAACCGCTGCGCGAGACGGACTGTTTTTATTGCGTCCGCAACTGCTGATAGGTCTGGATTGGTAACCACGAGAATTTGATGAGCCAGCTTAATTGCGTCTTGCGCTTCTTTGTCAACGCCAGCTGCGCCATCAAGAATGATCACGTCTGATTTTATTTCACGCAAATGCGGCTTAAGATCTTCCAAACGAATGTCTTCAAAATCACGCATCGTAATTGATCCTGGAATTATTTTTGCGCCAGATTCATGGCGATACGTTGCTTCAGCAATATGCGCCTGCCCTTTTAATACATGGTGAAGCGTAACGGGAAGATTTGGCGCTCCCAAGTACATACTGAGATTTGGCGTGGATAAATTCGAATCAACAATCGTGACATCTCTTCCGAGTTTTGCCAGTGCAACACCGAGATTAATCGATGTTGTGCTTTTCCCCGATCCTCCCTTCGATGACGACACCGATGCAACAAGTGTCATGTAGTACTTTTTATAAGGTCAATCTCTATTTAAATGTTTCTTACTGAAATTTTTTTACAATCGATACATATCCCTGTTCTTTTATCTTGATGGATCTCACAGACAAGTTTACCACATACACTACATGCTGTTGTTGCCAATTGCTGCTGACAAATCATACAGATTTTTATTTTTTCCATTCACTTTTTTCTGATTTTCTTTTTGATAAACTTTTCTTTTTTAATTTGTTTGTAGTTTTCCATTATATCGCCTTAGTTTTTCATTTTCCAATCATCAGGAATCATTTAGTTTTTACCCAATATCTTGCTCTTCCATCTGGCTTCTTCTCGCCTTTCTTTGGAAATCTGTATCTTAATTCGACATTTAGTTCTTGAGCATTGAAGCGTTCAGGATCATAATCCTCACCAAGCCATTCTTCAATAATCTCTTCATACTCTGGGTGTTTTTTATTTTTGCGAATCTCCATTAAGTCATAATATCCGGGTACGCTTCCGCAGTCTTCTGGCGGGCAGTTTCGCTCTTCTTCGAAACAAACGGGATAAGAAATAGCATTCTCTTTCGACAGTATTTTTTCAACAATGAGCAAATGCTCCCAGCAGTCTCCAAAGTCGTATGTGTAGCGGAATTTCTGTTTTATTTTAAGAATATCGATTTTATGCTTTCGTGATGATAATATATTCTCTCCATCGAGAAGCTCATTATCTCTATCGTCTTGATATTCCTTTTCATCAACCTTAAACCCATACAAATGAGAATCTGTCCATCCCATCACTTCCTGAACTATCCTATGTAATTGGTGAAACGTTATTTCCTTCTCCACTTGAAATCTTCGCCATATACTTGGCGTTATTCCTTCCAGTGTTTATTCATCAGCGCGAGATCCATTGTCAGAGAAAAGAGAGATGTATTTATAAATATATTGGTGTTTTCAGTACTTCCGAAAGACCAAAAGTGGAAAACGAATCATCTATCCCACGAGCATACATCTTTATTACTTTGTTTTTGAGCATTTCGTCTGATAGCTTTGCCTGCTGTATTCTCCAATAGCCTAATCTTTTCTTGAGTTTATTTTTTTCTTTATTTTTCTCTAGGTACATTCTCAACCATTGTTGATAATGATTCTTGTTCTTT
>JBBSXE010000030.1:0-4965 GCA_038045925.1 Nanobdellota archaeon | reverse complement strand
TAAATTTTCTCAAGATCTGAAAGATCAAAAGCAAAAAAGCCTTCTTTTCTTAGTTTTACTTTGCCCTCGATTTTCTTTGCTATCATACCAAAATATATCTTTTTTGCGTCTGTTTCAACAAATCCTGATTTTTCCTTTAATTCTTCCAGAATTTTTCCTGCTTGGTTTTCTGACAATTCCTTCCATTTGCATTCTACAAATAAGGCTTCTTTTTTGCTCAAGCAAACTAAGTCTATCTCAATCTCCTTTCTTTCTAGAACGCCAGATACTTGATTCAAGACCTTTGTATGCCCCCACCAATTGCCTATTTTTTCTGGTTTAAATGGAAGGCTAAGATATCTCAAAAACTCCTTGCAGAGTTCTTCAAACGGCCTGCCTAAAAAAGCGTTGATGTCTTTTTCAATTTTTTTAGCAACCCTTTCGACCTCTCCCATTTCCAAATCATTTTTGTATGTGGAGACAAAATTAAACCAGAAACTAAAAAAGTTGTCAGATATTTTGTAGATAGTTTTTTTTGTCTTGGGTTTCTTTTCTGTCACGGGGTGTGACTTATTAACATACCCCAGTTTTTGCAAGACATTAAGATATTTTGGAAGGTCTTTGGCGTCCAGATAGGACTTATTGGCTATGTCAACTATTTTTGTGGCTCCTTTGCTCATGCAATCTAAAATTCTCAGATATGTTGACGGATCTCTTAACTCTTCCTGAAGTATTCTCTCTACTTCAGTATAAAGAAATTCACCTTTAGCGAGCATTTTATTTTTTATATTATCGTGCATAGATAAAGAGTCATCAAATAGCTTCAAATAAGCTGGTATTCCACCCAACACAAGAGCTGTCTTTGCTCTATCTTCAAATTTGTATTTTGGGAAGAAATCCATGGAGTTTTTATATGTTAATGGATCCAATTTCCATTCTCCGGTTCTCCTTCCATATAAGGGAGATTTATAGCTTAGGACACCCCTTTCCATCATTCCTATACTCGATCCACAAAGTATAAGCACTATGTTGCTGTTTTTTAGCACATTGTCTGAAATTTTCTGGAATATGGAAGGCATGGAATCGTCTTTTTCAACAAGGTAGGAAAACTCATCTATGATAACCACCATCCTTTTATTTCCAGCCCTTTTAACTATATATTCAAAGATATCGTCAAAATTTTTAGCAGATGGTTCTACGTCATTAAAAAAAGAGGAGGCTTCTTTTGCAAAAAGTTTTGTATTTAACAACGTGCCTCTTTTATCAGCGAGGTAATAAATAGAATCTTTGTTGGTGGAGAACTGCTTTATAAGCTCTGTTTTGCCTGTCCGCCTCCTGCCATATATTACCAGAAGCTGGAACCCTTTCTCCTTATATTTTCTTTCCAGAAACTCCAGCTCTTCTTTCCTGTTAATAAATCGATCCATAATGATTATCTTTAAAATCCGAATGTTTATAAAGCTATTGGTTGGGTGTAATTATTCAGCTTTCTGAAGTTACCATGAGCTAAAACTAGCTTCTAGCCTTTTTTGAACGCAAAAACACCTGTCACCCGCTTCGCAATAACCACCCCATGCTCAAAGTTATAGAATGAAAAGAGGCAGGTTATAGGCATCTAAAAGAAGGTTTGTCGCTTCATAATACTAAATAATTACTAAAGTGATATATTTTTTGTAACAATTTTTTATTCTAAGCTCTATTAGTATACTTTGAATTATACTATTTAACTTTCGGTATTTCTAGCAATACATTATAGAGCAGAGTTAACTCACTTATGTGATAAAGTGGTGAAGTAGTATAAAAAACGCCTTCATCCCCGACCTAAAGGTCGTTCGCTCGCGCAACTCATAAGGTAAAAATCAATCTAGGCACTCGCTGGATTTCTGGCTACGTTATTTAATAGAGAGTTGAAAGGAAATTGCGTTTCAAGAAAGATTGTGTACAAACTGCTAAAGAAAAGAAAGACTTAAAAGAGATATGCTTCTTCAGGTGACTAATAATGCGGGGGTGCCAGAGTGGTCAAATGGGCTAGCTTGAGGGGCTAGTGGCTCAGTGCCTACGCAGGTTCGAACCCTGTCCTCCGCAGTTCTATTCTTTAGGGAAGATGCACGAAGAAACCCGCAGGTGTCTTCTTCCCGCTAAAAAAATAAAAAAGATTCGTCAAAAAGTTTTTCAGTTTTAATGAAGTCCCAGAAAATAAAAAGCGACCAAAAGCTTTAAAAGAGGTAAAGAGGTTTTTCAAATTGCTTTGCGAGTGCGAGCGTTGAGCAGAGCATGACAGATTCGTCGTGTTCTCAAAAAAATAATAAAGAATGTACAAAGAAAAATGAAGCCGACAGGTCCAACAAATCCAATGTTGATTAAGGTAATCAGAGAACTCAAAAGAACCAGTGTCAAGGAAAAAGTCAATATTTGGAAAAAAGTAGCGGAAGATTTATCTCGACCAACACGCCTCAAAAAAGAAGTCAGCGTCGCGCAGATGAATAAATTCACAAAGCCAAAAGAAACAATTGTTGTTCCAGGAAAAGTATTAAGTGATGGAGATTTAGATCATGAAGTGACAGTAGCAGCGTGGCAGTTCTCTGAAAACGCGAGAAAAAAAATAAAAAACACGATGACCATTCCAGAGCTCTTGAAAAAAAATCCAAAAGGAAAAGATGTGAGGATTATCGGATAAAAATGATCATTGACGCAACAGATTTAATTGTGGGAAGATTGGGAGCCTTTGTCGCAAAGAAAGCGCTCTTAGGAGAATCTATTGATATTATCAACGCGGAAAAAGCAGTGATTACTGGCGGAAAAAATAATGTCGTTGCGCATTACAAGCATGAGCGAGACCGAGGTCATCCCTATAAAGGACCATATCTGCCAGTCAAAGAAGATCGATTTGTCAGGCGTATGATTCGAGGTATGCTTCCCTACAAAAATGAGAAAGGAGCGAGCGCGTTCAAGCGAATCCGTTGTTATACAGGAGTTCCAGAAGATTTAAAAGATAAGAAAGGCGAGTCAATTCAAACAGCGCATGTCAGCAAAATGCAGAATCTCAAATACATGACAGTAAAAGAGATCTGTCACTTGCTAGGAAAACGCGAATAAACAAGAAAATGGCAAAAGTCGTCCAGACCTCAGGAAAAAGAAAGCGAGCGATCGCGCGCGCGACAATCAAAGAAGGAAAAGGATTTATTCGTATTAATCGCCAGTTGCTGACGACCTACCAGCCAGAGCTCGCGCGCATGAAAATCATGGAACCATTGATGTTAGCAGGCAATGATATCACGGCTAAAATAGATATTAATGTCGATGTATTCGGCGGCGGATTTCAAAGCCAAACTGAAGCGTCGCGTTTGGCGATTGCGAAAGCGCTTGTGCAGTTTACCAAGAGCAAACAGTTAAGGCAAGATTTTTTAGAATATGATAGACATCTTTTGATTGCCGATGTTCGTCGCAATGAGCCGGCAAAACCGAATGATTCTGGAAAGCCAAGAAAGTCGAGACAGAAAAGCTACAGATGATTGTATAGCAGCAACATAAAATACTTGTTTTTTTGATTCCTATGCGTTGTAACCATATTTCGTAAATCTTCCGATTCATTCCGGAAAACTTCTAAATAGAGATTGAAAACAATTCTTACACTTCTCACACACCCTCAGACTATTTATAAAGACGTTTAGATCAAAAAAATCTCAAGCTATATTGTGCTCCTCAGAAGGATGGATAAAAGTGCGATAACTGAAGTTTTGCACTTTTGTTTATAAACACTAAAAGGTTCATTTTTTTAGGTTCTGAAGCCTTGTAGTGTCAAAATAAAAATTTGATCATTTCTTAAAAACAAAAAATAATAGGGTTTTCGATACAACGTAAAATGAGTCGAGAAGGGCTATATCCAATTAATATGGCAGATTTAGCACTTTCATTTTCTCAAAAAGTGCAAAACTCTAGGCGATAAGAAAGCTTTAAAAAGATACAGCAAGAGAACAAAAGTACTATGATGATCCCAATTCGTTGTATGTCTTGTGCTAAGCCTGTAGCGCACCTCTGGGAAGGGTATACAGAGCGTGTGAAGAATGGCGAAGAGAGAAAGAAGATTCTTGATGAGATAGGATTAAAGCGCTTCTGTTGCAGAGCCTTATTCTTAGGTCATATTGATCTTATTGATACGGTCGCGCAGTTTAAGAAGAGTTAGAAAAAAGAATTTTTCAGTAATAGAGATTAGATACGCAATATTGTGGAGAAAAAGACAGTTGATGAAGTAAATTCTAATAAAAATAACATTTCCATTGTATTGTTTTGCAGGGAGTAAACAAGGAAATTTTTAAAAATAGTGAATGAATTTTTGAGTTCATAAAAGCAGCGGCAGAAACACTGTGGTGCATAGGTGCATAATAAAAAAGGAAAGATATTTATAGAAAAATAAAACCAGATGTAATAATAGGTGATAAACGATGCGTGATGATCTCTGGTTGCAAACTCGCTTTGAACAAGTATGGTCGCTCTTCTTTCCAGAAGTAGAAAAGAAAGATGTCTATGTGCGTTGGAAAGGAAAGTGGAAGAATAAGTTCGGCCATATCAAAAAAGGAAAAAAAGGTATGACTGAGATCGCGATTAATAGTCTATTTAAGGATCTTCGCGTTCCAGAAGATATGGTCAAATTAACCATGGCCCACGAAATTGTCCACTATATGCACGGATTTCATTCTCATCTGCCAAAGCGGTTTGATCATCCGCACGAAGGAGGCATCGTCGATAAAGTGTTGGTTGAAAAAGGATTCAAATATGCGATGAAACAGGAAAAAGAATGGTTCAAAAATGAATGGCAGACATTGTTCAAGGAGATATGCCCTGAAAAAGCGCAACGATTGCAATTAAAAAGAACGAGAAGAAGATTCTTTTTTCGCTTGTTTCCGTAGTCGTTTCCCATAAGGAAATTTCTGGAGAGCATGGCAGCGTAAGCAGGTTGAAAGAATGAAATTGTTCCGCAATCGAACG
>JBBSXE010000029.1:0-1689 GCA_038045925.1 Nanobdellota archaeon | reverse complement strand
GGCACTCCCACATCGATGAAAAATAATTTTTATCACTATATAAATACTGGGGCTCGTCGTAATTATTCAGCTTTTTGAAGCTCACATTCGCGGAATGTGGTCTTTTCTAGCCAAAAAAGCCATTGAGACATGATATATCTGTTTTCTTATTGCTACATCACTGAAGCGTTAGAATGCCGTTATAATCCATGGAATAGCCATACATCAAGTTTTTTGCTTCAAGATCCTGAATAATTACAATAGATACCTAATGACATAAAGGAAAAACCAAAAGTGTGTCCAGCATGCAAATCTCCATATTGGGATACTCCAAGAAGAAACGGGAAAAAATAGTTGATAAAATGAAAACAACGCACAAAATAATGTATGGTGATGCGAGAGAAATGAAAAATGTTAACTCTGCAAGTGTAGATTTAATGATAAATTCTCCACCTTATCCAATGATAGAAATGTGGAATCAGATATTTAGTTCCCAAAATCCAGAAATATCAAATGCTCTAAAAAATGAAGAAGGTGAAGTTGCGTTTGAGTTGATGAATAAAGAATTAGATAAAGTCTGGAAAGAAGTTTATCGTGCCTTAAAAGTAGGCGGAATTGCTTGCATAAATATTGGAGACGCGACAAGAAGAAAAAGGCTTTGAAAGTGTACTTGAACGTAATGTGAACTCACAAGTGATGTCTAAAATAATTTATGTTCCCGTTCTTTCTGTCGTCGCCGCAATCCGCGGTGCTTATTGACTTTCTTTTTCATCCAGAGAAATCGTCGAAGTTTCGCTGATCGTCCGAATCCACAGGAGCTGCATATCTTTCCGATTTTGTGATAAGTTGCTTGGCCGCAGCGTCTGCAGCGAATATGAAGGCGTCCTTTATTACGTTTCTGTCCTTTAGATGCTGTTCCTTTAACCATGCGTGTGCCTTATCAAGTAGTTTTACTCAGGTGCAATTAAAATAATCGTATCGCCGCGAATGAAGACAGTTCCAACTTTTCGTTTCAATTGATTATTCTCATGTTCTTCTGCTTCGCTTAAAACAGTATTGATGTGGATATCAAATGACTTTAATCTGCCAATATACTGTTTATTATTTTTCAACTCTACAATGACGCGCTTTCCGCGTGCCGCGTTCAATGCGTCTAATGGTCGATCTGATTCTGGCATAGTGAGAGACCCCCTTATTCCTTCAAAAATAATGGATAATTGATGATTACGCTCCTAATTTAGTATTTAAAGGTTTGTTTTTCGAATGGTTATTTCTTGATGAGGACCGCGTTGATAGTTCCTTCTTGTCCTGGTCGCGAGGTGATACGAGCATTTCCTTTATCAGTTTTGATAACAGTCCCTTTCGTCATAATGTTTCGCCGTGCAAAATGTCTGCTTGCTGGGCTTTCAACAACAGTTTCAATCGTTGCTTGCAGGTGTTTTTTTGCGACAGGATCATAGACATTCGCCGTTTGTGAGGCGAACAAGAAAGTTTTTGTATGGCTTCCGAGAGTGCGCAATATTTTTTTGCTCGTTTTCCCGAGCTTCGTCAGTGTTGGCAATCTGCCGATAAAACGAAGTTTCTTCTTAAACGAGGATTTATAGCGTCCACCGCTGGTTTTTCGTTTTGATCGATATTGTGTAATCGCCATAGTCTTCTTTCCTCAAGCACGCTTTAAAAAGATTTCGTTAGCTTTACATTGTTAACTTA
>JBBSXE010000028.1:0-6049 GCA_038045925.1 Nanobdellota archaeon | reverse complement strand
CTAACGATGATGTTGCCTCGTCGAGAACGAGAATTTTTTTGTTTGCCAGCAATGCCCTTGCGATAGAGACGCGCTGTTTTTCTCCGCCTGATAACTTCACGCCGCGCTCGCCAACAACCGTGTTTTCTTTTTTTGGCAGCACTTTAATGAGCTTGTCGAGCTGCGCAAACTGAATAGCTTTCCAGACCGCTTCTTTTCCTGCATGAGGATTTGAGAAGGCGACATTATTGTAGATTGTCTCGTCAAACAAGATACATTCCTGCGGCACAACGCTTAACTCGCCGCGCAATGATTCTTGCTGCACGTCGTTCACGCTGGTTCCATCAATCAAAATATTTCCTTTTGTCACATCATAAAAACGGTATAATAATTTTACCAATGTTGATTTTCCGCTTCCTGAATGACCTACTAACGCAACTTTTTCGTTAGGACGAATAACGAGGTTAACATCACTCAGCACAAATCGTTGATGGTAGCGAAACCAGACATTTTTGAATTCTATTTTTCCTTCTTTGATCCGCAACCTTTTCGCGCTGGATGTATCTTTAATATCATTCTCAATTTTCGCGTATGTAAAGAGCCCTTCAAAATCCGCCATGGAGCTATACGCGTTTCTCAACCCGTGCACAAATCCGTATAGCGGCTGCAAAATGTTACCGTATAATGTGTAAATGAAAACAACTGTTCCTATTGAGAGCCGTCCCGCAATAAGCTCAACGATCGAGAAATAGAGAAGAAAAAACGTACTGACTCCAACAATGATTGTTTGCCCGCTATCGAGCCAGCGAAAAAAATTCCATGACTGCTCAAACGCATTTCTGGTCAGCCAAGACAATTTTTTGAAGTTCGCCATCATCGTGTTTTCCTTGCCAAAATATTTTATCGCGTCAATATTGGTAAAGACATCACTGATATATCCTTTCTCTTGATCCTCCACCTTATTCGCATAGCTTTGATATTCGTGATATTGTCTTTGAACAACAACACTATACGCGATAAAGCAGATGCTTGTGATGGCGATAATGGCAGCGGGGATCCAATGAATATATAATAATGAAAAGAATACGACACCAAATTGAAACACCAGTGGGAATATATTGAAGAGCAAGACATCTGTCATTTTTTCCACCGCGTTTGCGCCCCTCAATAAACGCGCGATCAGAGAACCTGTTTTATGCGTGGTATGAAAGTTATGCGAAAGATGGATGATGTGATTGAAAAACCGTTTTTTAATATCAAAGATCATATCTGCCTCTAATCTATTCATGAGCGACAGCCTCCACCAATCACCTATTGCCCGCAGAATTGTCGCAACAATGAAGATGAGAGCAACGAAGAAGAGCACACTGAAAAAATTCTCAACAATGAGCTTGCCATCGGTAAAAATTGTTCCTTCGTCGATGATGATTTTAAAAAGAAATTTGTCCACTACACGAAGCGCTTCGATCGCAAGAATCACGAGCATACATGTAGCAAAAAGCCACTTATATCTCTGAATAAGCGAACCGTAGATCTTCAGATTATACCATGCATCAGTTTTTTTTAGACGACGAAACATCGGTTTACTCCATCGCTATCCCTTCTCCGCTAGCAAGAGATATCTCCTTCCTTATATTGTTTTGTTTCTTTTCTTTTGAACAGCAGAATCTATATAAAGAGATCGCCATTTATCTTTTTTGATGGGAAATACGCTGAAGCTTGCGTTTGGGGGAATTTTTGTCCTTATTATCGGCATGTTTTTAGGCACACTGCTCATTTTGTATGTGTATATGCCCGCGGTTGAAGAACTTCCTTCTTCCTTAAACATTATTGGGCCTCATGAGAAAAGTGTTCTTGCAAAATTTGTCGCTGTTGATGAGCAAGGAAGAGGTGTTGTCGCGGATTTGATTACTGAAATACGTCCGGGAACAGGATTAGTCTTAGTAAATATCAATAATATTCTCGCAGATATTAATACCCAGTACAGCGCGCGCATCGCAGCGCAAGTTGCCAGCAATTTTACAAAGATTAATCTCAAAAACGTTGATGTTATTTATAATCTGAAAACTGAGGCGAGCTTGGTTGGCGGACAAAGCGCTGGAACCATCATGGCGATTTCAACGATCGCGGCGCTGCGGAATACAACCTTGAAAGATGGCGTGATCGCGACTGGATCAGTGAATGCGGCAGGTGAAATTGTTGATGCTGGCGCTCTTATCGCGAAGGCGACTGCGGCGAAAGATTCTAATTTTTCTCTTTTTCTTGTTCCTGAAGGGCTTGGCACTAATCATGTCGAGTTCAAGCGGCAAAAATACTGCACCATGCAGCATGGATTGCGGTATTGCTCTGTTGATTATGTGGGCGACGAAGTGAGCATTGGTGATGGTCTCGGCATAGTAGTGAAGGAAGTGAAGACTGTCGCGGAAGCATGGCGGTATTTCGAACTATGAAACCAAGATATCGATCACGGAAACGGAAATTCGCGAAGTACGTTGTGATTTTTTTTCTTCCTCTCATTTTTGGAGCCACGAGTTATTTTTTCTTTGATGACATTACGGGATATTTTGTCCGGGAGCAACCGCTTCTTCCCAAAGATGAAAACTTGGGTAGCGGCAATTTTACGCTTCTCGATGAAGATCCGTTGAGCACTATAGATTATCTGCCTGTGGATGTGGAAGTTGTTGCTGGCGGCATTTTGCTTTCGAACAACTGCAGTGGCGTGTATATCGCGATGAGCAACCAGAAAACATTTTCGATTAAACGCGGATTGGAGAATACACTTGATATCCGGCCGAATTACCATGACACGACCTATGATATTATTACTCATTACAATGTCAACATTACGATGGCAAAAATATCGCGGGTGAAGAATAATTTTTACTACGCTGATGTGTATTTAGAAAAGGAAGGAGATTTGCTTCATTTAGACAGCAGACCGAGCGATGCGCTTGCCTTAGCAGCACGATTTGATGCGCCTGTCTATGTCCATGAGAGTGTTTTCAAACGCCAGAGAATCAATATTTGCGAAGCATAACTTTAAAAAGAAAATTGTTCTTCATGTTTGTTATGGCGCTTGAATCAGAGTATGCATCGTATCAAAAAAAGTACTCTTTGCCTTCGTATCAACACTTGAATCAGGAATTTGAATTTCTCGCGATTGGGCAGTTGCAGCAGATTGATTTTCCTCTTCGTTTTATGCGCAGACGAATGACTGATCGCATCGCGGGAATTTGCAACTTTTTTCAAACTATACTTCAGCCAAATCCAGGATCTTATGTTCTTTTGAAGGAAAGCAGTTTTTTTACCGGCGACGAAAAACAGCAGATTCAACGGCTGTTGTATGAAGCCATGGTTTTCTTAACTAAATCTACCCTTCTTGACAGCACGTTTGACGAGAAAGCTGACGCTGCATTTATTCGAGAGCTGTATAAATTTTGGATGCACGCCAAACCACAGTATCGCAAACTTTTGGAGAAGCTTGAGCAGGGATGGCAGAAAAAGCCTGAGCAGCAGAAACAAGCGCAGAACCACTATTTTGGCTGAAATTTCTTTTTCCCGCAACGTTAATAAAGCCGTATTTTTCTTTATCTTTTTATGGATCCAAATCATCGTTACCAACTTCAATATCAAGGCATGGTTCGTATTCTTCAACTAGGGTTGCTTTATCGCAATGGAACAACACGCGGGTTTATGTATGGCTATATTAGCAATGGCTGGGAAGATTACCAATGAACGCAAAAGAAGTTGCGATGGTGGTTGCTATCTCTGTACTCTCAGCATTTTTTATTGGTCTTCTTTATGATGCAATTATTCAAGAGCCAAAATATGAAGATTTCTGCAATGCGACAAGCTATAGAACAAAATATACCTATGCACCTCCAGAGCCAGCAGGGCAACCATGCACTATGTATCAGCCAAGTACTGAAGAACAAGAAAAAATTAACCAGTGTTATAATGATAAAGGCAACCCTGAATTTAATATGAGTAGTAATGGTTGTCAGCGAGAATTTGCTGAGTGTAATTACTGTAATAAATATTATACTGAATCATCAGAAAGATATAGTAGAAATCTTTTCGCTGTGATTGCGCCGATTGGCTTTATCTTGGTTGTGTTCGGTGTTTATCTAGCTGCAGAAGTCATTGGGACAGGATTTATGTTCAGCGGCATTTTATTACTTATTTATAGCACGATGCGCTACTTCGGCAATATGAGCAAGATACTACGCGTTCTTGTAATTGGCATTGAATTGTTTTTGCTCTTGTTGATCAGCTGGAAGAAATTGCGAAAATAGTTTTGTTTTTCCGAATATTTCCTTCTTTTTTGAACAAACAGTTATTTTTTCGTAAATCTTCTGGACTTCATCGTACATATTTTGATTATTCTTCCAAAAATAAGTTAAAAACCATTTCATTCTTTATTTGTATGCATGTTTAGAAAATATTTCTTTCTCTTTATATACTTTTTTTTCAAAAATCCGGAAATCTTCCGGTCAAGGCATTTCACTTCTCACGCTGCCTGCAAATATTTTTATAGATGTGACTTTTTTATGAAATGAAGATGAACACGATACAGTTGTTTAAAATATGCTATCAGTGGTACGAAGGAGACTATCACGAAGCATTCTTGGGTAAAGATGCCACTGTAGAAGAGTTTGAAAAAGATCTCATCAAAGCGAAAAAATTCGCTCAAAGTTTACTCGGCAAAGAAATAGAAGAGGGTTCATATTTAGGGAAAGGATATAGTGTTGCGTGTCTACCGGAATATTACCATCAAATCATCTGGTTCCTCGTAGAAAAGAAAAGATATATGGAATGTTCAAGCGATAAAGATGTTGAGTATTATGTTGAAGATGGCAGTACAGAAAATCCAATCGCTGTTGAGAAGAAAGTCAAAAAAATAGAATGGCAGAAAATCAAAGATGAAGAAGAAAAGGAGGCGGCAGAAAAATGACCTGTGACAAATGTGAAAAAATACAAGATACAGCTTTCAATAAGAATATTCCAGAAAGCATAGCAATAGCCTATGTAAGGATAGGGGTTAGCAATGTCGCTATTGTTGGATGTGAAGAACATTGTAAACAATTGATAGAAAAATTACGAAAGGGAATGCTTAAATGAAGCTTGTGATAAACAAGGAAAAATATTTTTTGAAGATAATTGATCTTATCCAGAAAGCTAAAGAAAGAGAGAATTTTTTAAGGATGATGGCTATAGGGATTTAAAATATGATCTTTAAAGAATCAGAAATCTTGGAACTGAAAAAATCAACCGCTGAGTTGAAAGAGGCTGTTATCTCTATTGGTGCAATACTCAACAAGCACAAGAAAGGAGAATTATATTTTGGCATAAAAAATGATGGAGAAGTAGTTGGGCAAGATGTTTCAGAAAAGACGCTTAGGGAAGTGTCACAAGTAATCTTTGATAAGATTGAACCAAAATTGTATCCTGAAATAAAGCCAGAAAATATTGATGGAAAACATTGCATAAAAGTATCTTTTGAAGGACATGAGCAGCCGTACTTCGCCTATGGCCGAGCATATATCCGTGTCGCTGACGAAGATAAACAGCTTTCCGCAAAAGAACTTGAAAATTTCATACGACGTAAGACCGCAATCCATTATGACTCAAAAGTTTCTGAATCTACGCTTGACGAGGTTGATGAAGGAATACTACGAGAATTTATTCAAAAAGCAAATGAATCTCAAAGAATAAAATTTACCTATACCAATAAAAAAGATGTACTCGAGAAACTGAATCTTATCAAAGACTCAAAACTACTCCACGCCGCAAAACTATTATTCTCAAAAAAAGATCCGATTGAAGTGCAGGCGGCGGTCTTCGCGGGTATTGATAAAATAACATTCCTCGACATCAAACAATTCAAAGGAAATATTTTCCAACTCCTAAAAATGTCAGAATCCTATATCAAAGAGCACATGGACTGGAGGGCAAATCTTACTGGCGCAGGAAGAGAGGAAATACCAGAAATCCCCATACGCGCTATCATTGAAGCATTGGTGAATTCTTTCTGCCATTGCCGTAATTGCTGGACCCACTGGAGTTCTTT
>JBBSXE010000027.1:0-4561 GCA_038045925.1 Nanobdellota archaeon | reverse complement strand
GAGGGCTACAGACACATAAAAGAAGGTTTGTCGCTTCATAATACTGAACAGTTACATTGATAGAGTAAAAAAGAGCAAATTTCCACAAAACGTTTCTAACACCTTTAAATACATCCTCTCCATTTCCCTTAGAAAAAGATGGTGTCTCAGCAAAGGAGCAACCAAGAACAAATGAAATTTTATGCTATAATCTTATTGATACCTAGTATAGCTATATTTTTGCTCAAGAACACCACACAGTTTTTGTGACTGGCGATAAAGAGTTTAAAGAACGTAAACATGTGAAGTTTATTCAGAAGTAGGCTGCTGATATTCTGGCTTATTAATCTCATTTAAACTGTTTAAAAGAAAAATATGCGAGGGACAGGATTCGAACCTGCGCAGGCACTGAGCCACAGGATTTCTCCCATACAGGACTTAAGTTTGGCACTCCTATCTGAGTCCTGCCCATTAAGTCCTCTCCTCATTGTTAAGAGAGTTTGACCAGACTCTGGCACCCTCGCATCTACACCGAAAATGTTTTTGCGGAGCTTATAAATGTTTTTGCAAAAGTCAGAAGTGACCACAATTATCTTTTTTCTGTGTTATGACGCCTGTTTCTATAAAAACGAAAAGTTATTCCTCATAGATTTCCATAGTTATAGGTGATTTACAATTTCTGCCATAAGAATACGCAGTTATCTTATTTTCTTTTTTGTCTTCCTTCGCTTTTTCTTGAGAACTCGATTGCTTGCTTTTCGCGATGGCTTTGGAGGAACGAGACTTTTTTCCTGATTTTTCGGCACTCCCACCAGCACAAGAATGATATAACCGATGACATACGATGCCAAAAACAGCGCAATTGTGCCAAAAATAATAAGTAATATCCATCGTGCGATGCTGTTGCCTTCAGCTGCTGTAGATGTTAAGAACCCGAAAATGCTAAAGAGCAAAATTGTTAGAAACCCTATTAGTACCGACCATTTTTTCCGTTCTTGTGTTTTATGCTGCATCGTTTCACACCTACCAACTGAGTGCATTGAATGTTTTTTCTAATAGATCTCCGAGGAACATTTCTGCTGATGCTGATGAAGCGTTATAGAGTGTTCTGTATTGCTGTACAAATGAGAGTGAAGCTTTTGTTGCCATTGTTGATTCCCGCCCCTTCCCATTTATAAATCTTTCTAAGTTTACTCCTTTAAAATGGTAAAATACTTTCTTCTGGTGTTCTGCAGAACCTTATCAAAACAGCTAAATTCATAAAGAAACATCTCCTTTCTATGCTCATGGACAAGGAGACACTTGAACGACTACTGCAAGAATGTTGCAAGGGAGATCTTGTTGAGATTACCTTTGTCGCTACTGATAAATTTCATGTCGATATTGAAACCGAAAACCCGTTAATTATCTGTCAACCGTTTTATTATGTTGGCAGAACCACTGGATATGGCAAAGACACAGTATCTTTTTCTGTCACGAATACAAAAAGACAGGGTGGACATTTAGAACCCGCATTCTCTTCTTACTCCCATGAACATCTTATTAATTTTCGGCGCGTTGCAGAAAAAGATTAAACAATAACACTTCTTTTTTTAGGAGAACGCTTAAATACGATTTCTTCCTCATTGTTTTCTATGGGCAGGTAATTCAGCCTGGTAGAATGCTCGGCTGGCAGTCGAGATGCCCCGGGTTCAAATCCCGGTCTGTCCATACTGATTATTTTGAAAGGATGTTACGCGCTTACGCGGAGAGAAGGAACATCACGAAAAAGATATTCTCGCGCAGTTGATTGCATCAGCCCTCGATAAGAATTCGTTGCTTGAAAAAGTACAGTTTCCACGCTTTTTTGTTTTTTTGGATCAAGAACCTGTCTTCCGTGCGCCGCAAGCACGAACGCCGCGAACACTTTTTCTGGAAGACTCTGCGCAGAATCGAGAATGCCATAGAGACGTTGATCAAGACTTGCCCATATTTCTTCTGGAATGTGATGAGAAAGTTCTAAAGTTTCAAGAGCAACCTGCCTTTCCTCTGATTTTGGAGAATACACTCCTTGCGAATATGCCCACATAACTTCTATAAGATCATTTCCGAGGCGAGGAGCATCTCGCGTTACTGATTCCCAGTCCTTAGCTCTTGCGCATTCAAGCAACTGTTCTCGATCCATACTCTTTCTTTTTATTTGGGGCTATATAAATTTTTTCCATTTTTTCAAATGAGGGAATAGTTTTTTAAGCAGTGAAATAGCTGTTTGTTTTACGGGCAGGTAGTTCAGCCTGGTAGAATGCCGCCCTCGCATGGCGGATGCCGCGAGTTCAAATCCCGCCCTGTCCATTATGATTGTACAATCTGCATTAGAATACTGAAGTTTATTTTTTTTATTTTATTAGTTCTTCAAATCTTTTTTATTATGACTTGACGGGATACGCTTCTTTATGTATTTCTCTTAATTGGCTATTTTCTCTGAAATTTATAAGTAACTTACTCATCTCGATAGCCAACGCCTTCTTTAAATCAAGAGGATGTAGTTTCTTTTCTATAAAATCCTTCTCTATTTGTGCATAATCAGCATATACTATTTCTCCTCCAAACTTATCAGCTCTTTCAACGACAAATTTATCATTCTTGCCTTGTTTAAATGGCATCATAAAATATTTTAACATTGCCAATAGCCCATTATTTGGATCTCCCTCTATACATTCCGCTTTATTCATTTTTTTTGATATTGTCTCTTCATCATCTAAAAGATCAATTTTTGTCGCTTCCACACTTGAGCTCATCTTCTCTCCAACTAATCCCCTAATCATTGGTGTCATCAGTTCTATTCTTTGTCGATAACCAATTTTTGGAAGATTTTCCCTCGCGAATACCATGATTTTTCTTTGATCAAGTCCCGCAAATTGTATATCTACCTTAAGATATTCTTCATCTAGCGCCTGCATAATTGGATAAATTAACCCGGCAAGCAGAGGATTTTCTCTGGATTTTACAACTTCCGAAGACGCTTTTTTACACTCGTTTACAGAGGATATCGTACTTAACTTTAATACATCATGAAAATATTTACTATCTAATTGAATATCACTACCTCTAATAAACTCTAACTTTTTAATATCTACTCCTATCGTTTTCAGTATAATTATTATCGCTCTTTTGTAATATTCCGTTCTTTTTTCCAATAGTTCCCATGGTACGCCGTCTAACGCCGCGTGCACATCCGCAATCAATATTTTTACTCTTAATCCCGCCTTCAAAAAGTCAGCAATTTTTAGCATCGGAAAAAAATACGCTACCGAAATGCTACCTGTTGGCATTGTTCCCCAGTAAACAGAAATCTCTTTTTTTTCATTAAGTAACTCTTTTAGTTCAGCTTCTACTAAAACTTCTTGCAAATTTCTTGTTATTAAATTAAATTTTTCTTCTATTGTTTTCAACATACATTGAAGAAATAATACTTATTTATAAAGATATTCTAACAGAGATACTCTTCATTCTTCGTTTGATCAAGACGTTCAGCAATTGTTCTTTCTGAGAAATACATTTATTTCTGGACAAATCGCTCTTTTCCAGATCACTCCAGAAAGATCTTTCACATCTGACGATATTTGAAGAGTATCTCTAACAAATAGAGAGACATAATTAAGTGATGATTTTTTTCTGAGAGATTTCTTTCTTATGGTTTTTTGCATTTTACCGGAAATTTTTCTGATATTTTTCTTTCCTTTCCGACATCAGCATTTTTATAAATAGAAATAACTTCTTCTTTTTATGGGAACGTGTGTTTTTTGCAAGATTGTTGCGGGAAAGTTATCGAGCGCAAAGATCTATGAAGATGCCGCAACGCTCGCATTTTTGGACATTTCACCCATCAATAAAGGTCATGTATTGGTGATTCCGAAGAAACATTCTGTCAATCTTTTGGATGTGGATGAGAAAACGTTATCACAGACCATGTTCACTGTGCAAAAGATTACTCGCGCGCTTCGAAAATATGCTGATGGCGTGAATATCGGGCAAAACAATGATCGCGCCGCGGGACAAATTGTAGATCATTTGCATGTTCACGTGATTCCTCGCTACAAGAAGGATGGCTTAGAAGCATGGCCTGGCAGAGGTTATAAGGAAGGAGAAATTGAGGCAGTCGCTGAAGAGATCAAAAACCTTTTATAAGCACATGAGCCTGCTATTTCTTTAGTCATTGCCTCGGTAGCTCAGCCTGGTTCGAGCGCATGTTTCATAAGCATGAGGTCGGGTGTTCAAATCACTCCCGAGGCATACAACTTATTGATTTTTTCTCTTTTTATTTTTTGAAGATTTACTGGCGTTTTGGATCTCATTTAGTGGTATTTTTTGAGGTATTTTATAAAATCATTACATTTTTTCTGGTGTTTCTGGTTGACGAAACCGATAGATTTTTCAAAAATTTTTAAGTTGTTATATCCATGAAACTGGAATAGATATGCCTGTTGTTTAGGCTCCCAATCACCTGATCTTCTATTTTTTTTGCAGAGAGAAAACTTCCCTCTAACCCAATTGACAGCAGGTACTTGTAAAGAGTCTTCATTAATTTTTTGTGAATTGTTTT
>JBBSXE010000026.1:0-4053 GCA_038045925.1 Nanobdellota archaeon | reverse complement strand
ACTTTACAGCTCAGAAAAAAGATATGTTTATATAGCAAAAGTCTTATTTGAATACTATATTTGAGGGGGCATCTATCTCATGAATCAACGTACGAGCACAATCCTATCTCTTTTCCTTTTCAGTTCGTTCCTGTTTTTTTCTTTTCCATCTGTTTTCGCTGTCGAATGCGGCGCCACTCCCACAGATCATTGCACGATTTCCCGTAATACTGTTTTTACTCAGGGAAAGTACACTGTTCATAACATCACGTTTGTTCGCGACAATGTTCTTCTTAACTGCAACGGCGCAACGCTCACGGGTAAAAGCGACAATCCTTTGCCCATGTTATATGTTGGCGCGAGAAGCGGACTTGTGATCCAAAATTGCAATTTTCAAAATTATTACAGCGATGTTATTTCTAATGAAGAAGTGCGCGGTCCCGGAGGAACTGTTTTTCCAATTGGCTACTTTACCATCAAAGATAACACGTTTACTTCAAATAATAGGGCTGTCGCGATACGCCTCACGAATCAACTGCCGCCAAATGCTGTCCGATCTCCTTTGACCAATCATCTGATTACGAATAATACGATTGCCGGCGATCATAAAATCGGCATCTTGATTGAAAACGCGAGCAACAGCATCATCACCAATAATAACATTACCCTTACCGATGATAAAGAAGCGGGACTCTTGCTGGTTGGCGGTTCAAAGAACCTTATTGACTCAAATATCTTGAACAAAGGAAAATTTATCTTTATGAGATATGCGCTGGATACATCGCGATTGAATATAATCAAGCAAAATACGTTAGAAGACAGCACTTCCGCATTAGAGTTATGGGAAGGCGTTGAGCAGACTATGGTCGACAGCAATACGTTTAATTATAATGATATCGGCATTTTTATTCGCGCGAACAACGCGCTTATCCTGCAGAATGATTTTACCGCGAGCGACGGACAAGACAGCAGCAGCGGGGTTCTTATTGATCAGACAACGAATCCTGTTAATAATACTGTCGTGGTGAATAATTTCTATAAAATTGTCACGCCTGTGAGTGATCCCAATTCATTAAATGTGTGGAACTCTTTCAGAATAATATCTGGAAATGCCAAACAGCTTGGCAACTATTATTCGCAGTACTCCAAAGACAGCCAATGCGTCAGGGGCGTTTGCTGCACAGACATCGATTTTGATAATATTTGCGATAATCCTTATTTCTTTTCCGGCAATAATGATTCTTATGCTATGCGCTCTTCCATGTTCACGAGCGTCCTTCCGCCATTGATTCAACCGATCCCTCCTATCACTTCCAGCGAATCTGACAATATTTATCTTACTATTAACGCGACAGGGTTTAACGCAACACTCACCTATGCTGTGAATGATACGCGATTTATGCAGACAAATGATCCAACAACTTTTATCTGGCACACGAACTTTCAAGATGCTGGGGCTTATCGAGTTATGGCGATTGTCACTGATCCTTTCAATATACAAAGCGCGGTTCCTGTGGATATTACCGTGCTTGACGCGAATGATGATTGCAGTCTCTATCCCAATAAAATCGCGAATGGCTGCACTGTTAAAAGCAGCATGACTTTTCCCGCGGGCGTTTATCCTGTTCCTCATGGCATTACCATCGGAGCAAGCAATATTTTTGTTGGTTGCAATGGCGCGACACTGCTGGGAGACGCGCCCATTCCCGCGACAGGCATTACCTTCAATAAGGTGCATGACGTTTCGCTCACTGCTTGCACTGTAAAAAATTACTTTACCGGCATTAATTTGACGCAGAGTGACGCGAACACAGTTGCTCAGGTGAACGTGATTGAAAATCGGCAATCCAATATAGACAGCAATGGCATCACGCTTGTTGACGCGGATAGCAATACTCTTATCAATTCAAATATTTCAAGCAATGGCGATACCGGCATACGGCTCTATAACTCACACAATAATACGCTTGTGGGCAATAGTGTGTTCAGCAATGAGAACATCGGCGGCATTATTTTATATACGTCGTCGAATAATTATATTGCGAATAATACTGTTGTCGATAATGAAAATGGCGGCATCAGCTTTAACATCTTCTTTAATTCTGGACCAAGCGACGGAAACAGAGTAGAAGGAAATACTGTTTCGAATACACGGCAAAATTACGGCATGCACATCAGAAGAGGAAACAATAATCTTCTTTTTCATAATGTACTTAGCAATAATCCCCGTAGCAAACAAGTTGATGGTGGGTTGGGCAATACTGGCAATCAATGGTCATTTCTGAATGAAGGAAATTACTATTCTGATCATTCGTGTGTCGGCAATAGAATCTGCAGCAATGCCTATACGTTTTTTGGTGGCAGCGATCTGTATCCGTTGCGCGAACCTGATGACTGGCTGTATCCTGAACCATATCTGATTGCACCGCAGACTATTCAGCAGGGACAAACTGTGAATATTACTGTTATTGGAACGCAGAAACACGCGGGAGAATTGTATGTAATCGCGTTAGCTTTGGGCAACAGCACAGGAATTCCTCTTCTTGAAAATAAAAAGATTTACTTGGATGGCGACATTATCCTGCAGTTATCGCTGCAAATCCCGCAGGCGTTTGGACTTACTAATACTGTTGGCAATCTTGATCAGAATGGCAATGCGGAAATTACATGGACTCCTCCCCTGAATCTTCCGTTACAGAATCTTACCTTTTATGTCGGCGGCGTGACGATTGACTTCGCGCGGCCTGTCTTTCCTATTGACGGCATTTTTGTTCCTTCGCCTGTCACGATCACATAACAATCATTAAATACTTGGAGAACCTTAAAACTATGATGCGAAAAAACTTTATCATTGCAAGCGTTTGTATAGGTATTCTCTTGCTTGCTTTTGCGCTGCAAAGTACAACTGCTGAAGGCAGGGAAAAAGAGATACGAACGAGCTCTGACCATGAACGCGTTCTTGTTACTGATATTCTCGAGAGCATTCCTCAGGAACAACGAGAGCGAATACAGAGAGATATGGACTCTGTTGATGAGGCAAACATCGTTGATTTATTTCTTGTGCAGGCAAAAACGTTTTCTGAAAAAAAATAACAGTAAACAAAAAACAATCAGACAATCCTTTTGTACGATTTCCCACACTTGATACCTTTCATAGGGTAGAGAAGAAAATAGAAGAACATGGCGGAGAATTTAATGAGTGTTATGCGAGGATGAGAATAGGGGCGGTTGTTTATGTTAATAATATTGAGAACTTTAAAAAAAATAACCAAGGATAATTTAGGCTGCTTCAGTAAGAAATTATTTCATCACCGTTAGACTCTATAAGCTGGCTGGGTGAGCTAATCTTTCTTATGGAACTCAGGTTGAGCGGTAGTTTTATAAGGAACTTAAGCTTATATTAGAACCATGAATGGCGAACAATTAATATTGGAAAAATTAGAGGAAATTAAGAAGGATGTGCAGGAGATCAAGGAACATATGATAGACGTCGATGCGATCTTGGATCAAGAAGATCTCAAAGCAATCGACGAAGCGGAAAATGATCTGAAAGAAGGAAGAACTATTACTCTTTGGCAACTTAAAAAAGAGTTGGGACTTTAATGCATGAGATAGTTCTTTCAAATCAAGCGGCGAAATTCATTAAGAGAGCTGATACAGTTCTGGCTGAAAGGTTGATCAATAAACTCGAGGCATTAAAGCGAGAACCGGTTGGACACGATTCAAAGAGAATCATTGGACGAGAGTTGTTTCGGGTAAGAGTTGGAAATTATCGAATTCTTTATGCAGTTCAATATGACCAGAATACGATTTTTGTAGAAAAAATCGATCATCGAGAACGAGTTTATGAGTGATGCCTGAACTACTAAACAGCAGTCTTCCTTGCACGTTACATTGATGTACACTGGTCTATCGCATACAGTATTTTTTTCCTGAAATTGTAGGTATCTGCCCATTGCGCGTATCCAAACCAGCCATTTAGATCGCTCAATATCTTTTCTTGCGTTATTATTCTTCTTGTATTTGTTTAGCTCTTTAACACAGATTGGCTGATAACATTTTGGTTAATTCTTT
>JBBSXE010000025.1:0-2500 GCA_038045925.1 Nanobdellota archaeon | reverse complement strand
ATAAATAGTGGCGACAATTGAATATAACCCTTGTTATCTGTCCCGAGCGTAACGTAGTGAAGCGAGAGCGCAGCAGGGCTTTAGCGTATTTTGATGGCAATTTTATAATAATAGCTCTTCCTCCCATGTTAGGCAAACCTCCTGAGTTATTTATATGTCTTTCCCAAACTGGTAATTGTTCAGTAGTATGAAGCGACAAACCTTCTCTTAGGCATCTACAGCCCTTCTCTTTTCATTGTACAACTTCGCGCGTGACTGAGTTGTCGTGAACAACTGGTAGGTGTTTTCGCGTTCCAGAAACGCTGAAAGCTCGTTTTAGTTCATGGCAACTTCAGAAAGCTGAATAATTACAGCCGAACAAAAGTTTTATATATACGATGTATACAGATATATATGTGATGTAAATATGGTACAAGCTATGATAAACATAAACGAAGAAGCTAATAAAGTTTTAAACATAATAAAAGCTAAGTACGGATTAAGAGATAAATCTGAAGCTATAAATCTTGTTGTTAGAGAATATGAAGAGAATTTTCTAGAGCCTGAATTAAGGCCTGAATATATAAAAAAGGCATTAAGGGCGCATAAACAACCTTCTATTAAAGTTGGTACTGTAGAAAACCTTAGGAAGAGGTATGAAAAATAATGTATTTTTTGAATATCAAGCCACAACTTGATAGAAAGTTAGCTAAGCTATTCAAGAAAAACAGAAAACAATATGAAATAATTATGAAAAAAGCTGGGGAGATTATTCAAAATCCGCAACATTATAAAAATCTTAGAGCACCGTTACAACATTTAAAAGAGGTTCATATTGATAAACACTTTGTACTTACTTTTTCTGTTGATGAAAATACTAGAACAGTAACATTAGAAGATTATGAACACCATGATAATATATTTAAGTGAGGCTGGCTATTGCACATAATCGCTGTTAGTTTCCCTCATTAGAGGTTGGATTTTAGTGCAACGTTCGGCGAAGCCGAAAAATCCAAAGTCGTGAGGGTACCGTTACAATAATATTTATGGCTCTTCTCCCATGTTAGGCAAACCTCCTGAGTGAACTTTGGAAGCTTTCTGGCAAAATGATCTTGAACTCCGTACGCTCTTCTTTTGATACTGTTGATTTCGCGTTAAATTTTTTACTTTTCGACAGGACAAGAATTTCGCTGCTGTTTTGAAGAGCAACAAGCTTATATCCTTTGAAAAGAAACAGGTTTTTTAACACCGAATAGAGGGTTTTTATGCTCGTCAAAAGCGAGCGAAAACTCTTATAGTTTATCCCAAAACTGGAGAAGAAACGAAATAAATAACACAGTTTTTCAGAAGATAAAAATGGAAAGAAGCAAACTGTCGCAATCTTTGTACGGCGTAATATTCGCAGTCGTGAGCTATGCGTCTCTAGGCGCATTGCCAGAACAGAAAAACAAATACTACCAGGTGGAAGCAGTTCTTATGCCCTCTGAACGCGCGGCGCAGGGAGCATTAGAGAGTAAAGTGTATTGCGCGCCACGCGCAAGAAGCAAAGAGATATTTAACGAACTAAAAATCAGGGATTCGGAAACAATATAACCTTCGCGATCGGATTTATGCTTCTAAAAAATTCATTTCTTGACGTGAGCATAATACTCCAAAGCTTCTTCCTCTTTAAAATGGAGTTCTCCAGGAATAATAAGGCATTGGGGAAATTTCTTGATGTGGATATCGTTTGCTTTTTCAACCGTAATCTCAACATCAGGAGATCCAAGCGCTCCGCATCCGACAACGCGTTCATCTTTATTCAGTCCGCAACGAATAAGATAGTCAAGTCCTTCCCGTGCAGTCATAAGTTTTTTCCCTTGAATATCGAGGAGGCATAGCGTATGCAGTTTATTTTTTTTATTGTTCAGGATAACTTCATAAGGGCTGGTAATATGTTCATGTTGAAGAGGGATCGTCGTTGTTCTACCGAACTTATACAAAGATAAACCAGTAATACCAATTGCTGTCAACACAGACGCATTTTCAACAACTTCGACAAAGATATCTCTTTTTTTCGCTGCAAAGAACAATTCGATATGCGTTGTTGCGCTGAACGGCGCGCCAATGACGAGAAATGCGACGTTCTTTTCTTTTGCTTCTTGAAGAATTTTGTTTGTTTGTGTTTCGGTAAATGCCCTGTCCGCAAGCTGAATCTTCTTCCCATACAATGTTTCAAGTTCTTCTTTTGTCGCATGGAACTGCGACGTATAGTTTTCTAAGTAAAGAATGTTACATTTTTTTATAGATTCTAATCCTTTGACAGTAATGTCTTTTGTGCCAGATAAGCCTAAACCAATGATAAAAAGGGTCATTTTTGAAAGTATGTCTCCATAAACTATATAAAGATAATCTTCCACAAGTTCTCTACGGCTGAAAAAGATCTGATGGAATATCTCGTTTTATGCGAAGAATTTCTAAATAGAACGAATATTTATCTCGCTTAATAGTTGTTCAATAATTTTTTAGGCTAAAACGTTTA